>NZ_JBFOCS010000040.1:0-153499 GCF_040907905.1 Aeromonas sp. s13
CATCTGCGCCAGCTCTTGCAACTCCTCAAGCAGACGACTGTTGGCCTCCGCCTCGCGAAACCAGCCCGGTTGCTCCGCCAGCCAGAGATCCAGCTCGCTGGCCAACTGCGACTTGTCGCTGTCTCTTGCTTCCGCCAGCGCCCTGCGGCGCAGGGTCAGCTGTTCCATCAGTCGATCCTCGGCAAACAGCTGGGCCTGCTCGGCCGGGGTAAAGCTCTGCTGGCGCAGTTGCTCCCGCTCGTCAAACAGGATCTGCAGGCTGGCGAGGGAGATCTCGGTGGGCACCGTCAGGCTGCTCTGGGCGGAGACAAAGGTGCGATAGCGCGCCTGCAGGGCATCGGCGGCCTCCTGCTCGGGATCGTGCGGGTGGCTCTGTGCATGCTGATTGGTTTGAGCCTGTGATGAGTCTGCCGTCGGTGCCGTGGGCCAGAGCAACACCCCGCCAAGCAGCAGGGTGATGGCGCAGGGTACGACGAGCAGGGTGGCTATCTTCATAGTCCCAGCTCCTTGAGACGGTTGGCATGCTGGCGATAGAGGGTGACCGGATCGGTCTCGAACAGATGGTGAATGCCGAAGGACTGGTTCACTTCGTCCAGATGGTTCATCCGGTAGTCGGTGCTGATCACCTTGCCGAGGTGGCTGCTGCAGACCCCGACCAGCCCGTCATTGGGCTCCTTGAAGAAGGCACCGGTCAGCGCCAGCGCAGGATCCACCGGATCCAGCAGATTGGTCAGGTTGCCGCGTCCGCTCCAGGAGAAGTAGTAGACGCCGTTGCTGGCCTGCATCGGCCCCTCGCCGCAATAGCGGCTGGGCAGCCCCTCCGGGTAGCGCTGGTTGAACTGGCTGGCCCCCTTGCTGGTGAGGGCATCGAGGGCGGCGACCGGATCTTGCGGCAGTTGGCTCCCGCCCGAGAGCAGTGAAATCATGCCGGAGAGGGCGTGGGCTGCGGCGGCCGCCAGCTTCTCGGCGGCGCTGCCGGGGGCGGCATTGGCCCGCACCAGATCGGCAATCTCGGAGCCGTAGTTGACCCCGCCGACGCTGGTGGCGGAGGCGACCAGCTCGGGGGCGACCGAGGCGACATAGCGGATGGTAGGGCCGCCATGGGAGTGGCCGATCAGGTTGACCTTCTCGGCGCCGGTGGCTGCCAGCAGCAGCTCAACCTGGGCGAGCAGTTGCTCCCCCCGTTGTTCTGAACTGGCGGTGGCCGATACCTGAGCAACGTAGACTTTGGCACCATCCCGGCTCAGGGCCTGGGGAATGCCGTAGAAGTAATCGACCCCGAGCAGCTTGTCGAAGCCGAACAGGCCGTGCACCAGCACTATGGGGTAGCGGGTCTGGGTGTATCCGCTGGCGTGTGCCAGCATGGGCAGGGTGCAGAGCAGCACCAGAAGCCATCTCTTCATCATCAGCATCCTTGTTGATTCGTGAGGAACAGATTGTGTGACGTACTCCATGTTCGCCGGTGCCAGTATGGTGGCTGCTGACGGGAGAGGCTGTGAGGGGGATCGCAACTCGGGATTCAAAAGGGATTCAGGGTGCGGGCGGGGAGGCTGAACTCCCCGCCCTGCGGCTTATTGCCACTCCACCAGGTGATACTGCTTCTTGCCCCGGCGCAGCAGCAGGTAGCGACCAAACAGCCGATCAGTAGCGCTCAGCTGTTCATCCTGCTTGATCACACCATTGAGGCTGATGGCGCCCGTCGCCAGCAGCTCGCGGGCGATGCGTTTGGAGTTCGCCAGACCGCAGCTGACCAGCAGGCTGACCAGATCCGTCTCGCCGCTGACGGTGCTGCATGGCATGCCATCCTGCGCCAGCTGGGCCAGATCGCTCTCGCCGAGGCGAGCTACATCGCCGCTAAACAGCAGTTCGCTGATGCGCTGCACTGCCGCCAGCGCCGCCTTGCCGTGTACCAGCTCGGTCAGCTCGTCGGCCAGCACCTGCGGGGCCTGCTTGCGCCCCTGCCGCTTGGCATCTTCCGCCTCCAGTGCATCAATCTCGCTCAGCGACATAAAGCTGTAGTAGCGCAGGAAGCGGTAAACGTCCTCATCCGCGGTGCCGAGCCAGAATTGGTAGAAGGCGTAAGGGGATGTGAGCGCCGGATCGAGCCAGACTGCACCACCCTCGGTCTTGCCAAACTTGGTGCCGTTCGCCTTGGTGATAAGGGGCAGGGTCATGCCGTGCACCTGTGCCTGATGGAGACGACGGGTGAGATCCATGCCGCTGGTGATATTGCCCCACTGGTCGTTGCCGCCAATCTGCAGGGTGCAACCGAGCCGCTGGTGCAGCACCGCAAAGTCGTAGGATTGCAGCAGAGCGTAGGAGAACTCGGTGAACGAGATGCCCTGATCCGGACGGGCCAGCCGCTGGCGCACCGATTCCCGCGCCAGCATGGCATTGACCGAGAAGTGCTTGCCGATTTCCCGCAGAAAATCGAGGGCGGACATCTGCCCCATCCAGTCGCCATTGTTGACCAGTTGCGGGGCCGACAGGCCCTCATCGGCGGGCAGCAGCGCCCTGATTTGGGCCGACAGGCTGGCGACCCAACCCTGCACGGTATCGGCACTGTTGAGGCTGCGCTCGGTCGCCTTGAAGCTGGGATCGCCAATAAGGCCGGTTGCCCCGCCCACCAGTGCCA
Source organism: Aeromonas sp. s13 (assembly GCF_040907905.1). NCBI lineage: Bacteria > Pseudomonadati > Pseudomonadota > Gammaproteobacteria > Aeromonadales > Aeromonadaceae > Aeromonas > Aeromonas sp. s13. The sequence continues at coordinate 2,636 of NZ_JBFOCS010000040.1, forward strand.
CCGGGGTGTGGCCCGCCAGCTGGAAGCGGCGCAGCATCAAGAGCGGCACCAGATGACCGATATGCAGGCTGCCGGCGGTGGGATCGAACCCGCAATAGACGGTGCGCGGGGTGGCAAGATGATCGGCCAGGGCCGCCGGGTCGGAATTCTGGGCCACAAGGCCGCGCTCGGTCAGCTCATCGAGCAGGTGGGGGTTGATCATGGGTGCTCCAACAACAGGGGAAAAGCCGTCATCCTCGCCGTTCTGGCCGGTGGCGGATATGTCCCCTGAGGGACAGTTTTGCCACTCTCGTGCTAGCATTCAGCCATAGCGGGGAATCGCTCCCCGTCACCGGAAACGTGCCACCATGACCCAGCCATTCACCACAGATGCCTTGACCCGCAGCATGACCGAGGTGGTCGATGCCCTGCACAGCAGCGCCTTTCCGGCGGCGCTGGTGCGGCTGATCCAGCAACAGGTGGCGTTTGATTGCGCCCTGCTGCTCGGGGTGGGGCAGCGCCCCGTCTACCTCTACGACAACCTCAATCATCAGCGGGCTCTGTTGTTTGACCGCTACCTCACCAGCCACTTCAGTCAGGATCCCTTTATGCAGGCGCTGGAGCAGGGCTTGCCTGCCGGCGTCTGGACGCTGGCGCAGGTCTCCCAAGGGCGGCTCGATCCCGAATATCGCCACCACTTCTATCAGGCCACCGGCTGGCAGGAGGAGGTGGGGCTGATCCTGCCGGTGCGGGACGGGCTGACGCTGATGCTGTTTCTGGGGCGACTCGACAAGCGCAGTACTCTCAGCCGTGACGAGCTGGCGAGGCTGGAGCAGCTGTTCCCGCTGGTGCATTCGCTCTGTCGTCAGCAGTGGCGGCAGAGCCAGCCGCTGCTGGCCCAGAGCACGGCGCTGCCAGATAGCGCCAGCCTCAAGAGCGCGGTGGAGCTGGCGATGGCGAGTGTCGGGGGGGATCTGCTCACCCGGCGCGAGCGGCAGGTGGCGGAGTTGCTGCTGCAGGGACTGGATACGGAGGCGATTGCCGCAGCGCTCGGGATTGGCAGCGGCACGGTGAAGAATCACCGCAAGCATCTCTATGGCAAGCTGCGGCTCGGCTCGCGGGCCGAGCTGTTCAATCTCTTTCTGAACCACCTCATTACGGCGCCGGTGGAGGCATCGCAGGCGTCATCGGCGGGAGATAGAGAGAGCCCGCCATAGGGTGGGCCGGGGTTACTCGAGGCGCGGGATGGTGGGAGTGGTTTCGGGCAGGATACTGAGCAACTGGTAGCGCTTCATCAGCTGCTTGTATTCATCCCCCTGTCTGACCTTGTCCAGCGCCTGTTGCAGGCGGGCAACCTGTTGCTTGTCTGCCCTCAGGTTGAAGGCGAAGCAGTTGTCCTGCTCTTCAATGATCGCGACGGTGACAAAATCCTCGCTGGGGAAACCCAGCTCTTTGGCCTGATGGCGCAACATCACCTCGTTGCCCGCCACCAGATCGGTGCGTGCCATGATGAGCTGGCGCACCACCTGATCCATGCGCTCCACCGACATCATATTGCCCGGGCTGATCCCGCGGTTGAGCAGCAACTGCTCCCCGACATCTGCCTGCATCACACCAATCTGCAGCTTGGCGAGATCCGCTTTGCTGGCCACTTTGGGGGCATCCTGCTTGCGGCCGACCAGAGCGACCCTGGAGTGGCTGATGGGGCAGACCCAGAGGAAGTGGGGATCCCGCTCCTTGGTGTGCGCCGTGGTAAAGAGCACGGCTTCTTGCTGCTGGGTCAGCAGATACCAGCCGCGGGCCCAGGGCAGAAAGTGGATGGGTTGCTCCGGCTCTCCCATTTCGCGCCACATCAGGCGCAGCAACTCGACCGCCAACCCCACAGGCTGACCATTTTTATCCAGGCCATTGAGTGGCATGTTCTGCTCCGAATAGTAGATAAGTGCCGGAGCTGGGAGCGCGATAAACAGGGCGAGAGAAGCGAGAGCAGGGAGCAGACGACGCATGATGCACTCCTTGTGCGGGTAGTTACCTAACAGTCTATGTGGCCTTTTCCATAACGTCATGATCCGGTAGCGGGATAAAAAACAGGCCACCTTTCGGTGGCCTGTCTGTTTATTTGAGCAGGGCTTCCATCTCCGCCTCTGCCTTGGCGCGCGCCTTGGCCTCCGCCGCTCTGGCGGCATCGGCGACGCTCTCTCCGGCCGTATGGGATGCGGCACTGACGGCCTGCCGAGCTGGTTCTGCAACGGCTTTGGTCGCTTCTTGTGTCACGCTAGCGGCGGCACTGCTGACGGCTTGCTTGGCAGGAACGGCAACAGCCTTGGTGGCTTCTTGGGTCGCGGTCGCCGCGGCGCTGCTGACGGCCTGTTTGGCAGGAACGGCAACGGCCTTGGTGGCTTCTTGCGTCACGGTGGCAGCAGTGCTGCTGACGGCTTGCTTGGCTGGATCGGCAACGGCCTTGGTTGCTTCTTGGGTCGCGGTGGCAGCGGCACTGCTGACAGCTTGTTTGGCAGGAGCGGCAACGGCCTTGGTAGCTTCTTGGGTCGCGGTCGCAGCAGCGCTGCTGACGGCTTGCTTGGCAGGAGCGGCAACGGCCTTGGTAGCTTCTTGCGCCGCGGTCGCAGTTGCGCTGCTGACAGCCTGTTTGGCAGGTGTGACAACGGCCTTGGTGGCTTCTTGCGTCACGGTGGCAGCAGTGCTGCTCACCGCTTGCTTGGCTGGCGCAGTGACCGCGGTGGTTGCACTACGGGTCAGATCGGTCGTGCTTTGGCTCACCGCTTGGGTGGCCTGTCCGGTGGCGTGGGAGGCTACGCCGCTGATGGCCTGGCTGGCGCTGTTGGTCAGCGAGCCGGTGACGCCGCGGGTCACTGTGCCCAGCGCGCTGCCAAGGGAGAAGGGGGAGGCGCCACTCTGACTGGTCGCTGCGCCAGTCAGGGCATTGGTCGCCGGGGTGAGCTGGCTGGCGGGGGTCTGCCAGCCCTGCATGGCGGTTGGCCAGGTCGGTGCCGTGCCCGCCAGATTTTCGCCGAAGGTCAGGGTGGTGCCATCCCCTTTTTGCAGCAATACAGACATCTGGTTGGTTTGCGAGTTCCACACCATCCCCGCCTGCTTGGCGATATCCGGCACGGGCGCATACTCGGAGACCACATAGAAAAGCGGCCCCTCCTGCTGTAACTTGTCGGCAGTCTTGAGCAATTGCATGGTGCTGTCGTAGTTGGGGCCAAGGATGGCGGTCATCCGATCCTTGATCAGGGGTTGTTCGAACAGATTGACCTCGTTCGGGTCAAAGCCGACCAGCGGCTTGAGCAGGGCCCACATCAGCTGGCTGGTGGGGCTCATCATCAGCAATGGGGCAACGCAGGCGGACAACATCAGGCTCAGGCAGGCCGCCTGAAGCAACGGCATGATACGCATTGGGATAATATCCAAATAACGATTTGATAAATAAGGTTATATTTTGTCAGGACGTGACAAATTCACCGGAAGTTTGCGCGTGGCAGCGAGATACTGCCCGCAGGCGCTGGCAGGCTACCATATTGGTTCCACAATGCCAGCAGGCAGTATGATTGTCAGTCAAGTAAACCCCGGGGCTGGTCGATTCTTCGAGAGTGCCCCCCATCGCAACAGGATCCCCCTCATGAAAAATGTACTGCTCTGCCTGCTGGTCTCCCTCTGGCTCGCCCCCGCTCTAGCCGCGTCCAAAACCACTGTGGTGGGCGAGTCTGCCAGTCCCGAACTGGTGTTGCCGCTGGGCTCATTGCCCGAGCGGGTCTGCTGGTTTGCGGATCAGAAATATTCCGAAGGGGCCCGCATTCTGCAGGGAGATATCTGGCTGGAGTGCGGCCCGCTGAACGACCTCGAGAGCAATGGCCCGCTGGCCTGGCGCTCTCCTGCGGTGGTGTTGCCTGCCACCCGTGGTGCGAAAGATCAGAAGACGATTTCCGTGGGTCAGTGAGGCTTTTCTTGATCCAGCTAAAGACATGGACGTGATCCCTGTCGCATAATGCAGCTCCTTTCTTCTCTTGGCTGGAACCTAAGAAATGGCTCGTCGCTCTTCCAATGCACAACGTCGTCGCAGTAGCTGGTGGTACAAACGCTTGTTGGCAAGGGAGCGGGAAGAGCGCGAAGCGCGTTCCGTCCGGGATTGATACTGCATTGAAAAACGGAGCCTCGGGCTCCGTTTTTGCGTTTATTACTCTTAGCAGAATAACAACGGGGGCCATCAGGCCCCCGTTTTGTTTTTGCAGATTTTTCCTGCTTGCGGCTTAGCGCTGCAAGGCGGCCAGTGCCAGTTCGACCCGCTTGGCGTATTCGGGGTCGGCCTGCTCGAAGTGTTTGAGCTGGGCCGCGATGATGGCGTCATCCTCCACATTGATGAGGGAGCGGGCCAGGTTGGCGGCGAGCCGCGAGCGCTGCCCCTCGTCCATGATGCGGAACAGGTTACCCGGCTGGCTGTAGTAGTCGCTGTCGTAGTCACGGAAGTCGTAGTGCAGGGCGGCCCCTTCCAGACTCAGCGCCGGTTCGTGCTGCTCGCTCGGCTGCTGGGTGCCGAAACGGTTCGGCTGATAGTTGGGGCTGGCGCCGCCATTGCTGTCTGCTCGCATGGCACCGTCACGATGGGCACCGTGATGGAACGGGCAGCGCGGGGCGTTGACCGGCAGCAGACCGTGGTTGACGCCAAGGCGATAGCGCTGGGTGTCACCGTAGGAGAAGAGCCGCCCTTGCAACATGCGATCCGGCGAGAAGCCGATACCGGGCACCACGTTGGCCGGGGTAAAGGCGGCCTGCTCCACATGGGCGAAGTAGTTGTCCGGGTTCTGGTTAAGCTCCAGCATGCCCACCGGGATCAGCGGGTAGTCGCTGTGCGGCCACACCTTGGTCAGGTCGAACGGGTGGATGTTGTAAGTCTGGGCTTCGGCCTCCGGCATCACCTGCACATAGACCTTCCAGCGCGGGAAGTCGCCCCGCTCGATGGCATTGAACAGATCCGCCTGGCTGGTCTCCCGATCCTGCCCGACGGCGGTGGCGGCCTCTTCATCTGTGTAGAAGCTGTGGCCCTGCTCGGTCTTGAAGTGGAACTTGACCCAGAAGCGCTCGTTGGCATCGTTGATAAAGCTGAAGGTGTGGCTGCCGTAGCCGTTCATCTCCCGCAGGCTCTTGGGGATGCCGCGATCGCTGAACAGTATGGTGACCTGATGCAGGGATTCCGGATGGCGTGACCAGAAGTCCCAGGCGGCGGTGGCGCTGCGCAGGTTGGTGCGCGGATCCCGCTTCTGGGTGTGGATGAAGTCAGGGAATTTCAGCGGATCGCGGATGAAAAAGACCGGGGTGTTGTTACCCACCAGATCCCAGTTGCCCTGCTCGGTATAGAACTTGAGGGCGAAGCCGCGCACATCGCGTTCGGCATCGGCGGCGCCTTTCTCACCGGCCACGGTGGAGAAGCGTAGGAAGACCGGGGTCTGCTTGCCGATGGCGCTGAACAGATCGGCCTTGCTGAACTGGCTGATGTCGTGGGTCACGGTAAAGGTGCCGTAGGCGCCCGAGCCCTTAGCGTGAACCACCCGCTCGGGAATGCGCTCGCGGTCGAAGTGGGCGAGTTTCTCCATCAACCAGATGTCTTGCATCAGGATGGGGCCGCGCGGGCCGGCGGTGAGGCTGTTGTTGTTGTCGACGACGGGGGCGCCGTTGGCGCTGTGCAGGGTCTTGTCAGTCATGGCTTCTCTCCTTGTTGATATGGGGTCAGCCTACGGATCTGCGCCGTGCTCGGCCAATGGGCCTTTCCTCGCCCTTTGATAGGCAAGACAAATGGGTGTTGCTGGGGGATGTGTAACCGCGCCGGATATTGCATGATGGTGGTTTCGAGAAGGAGCCTCATATGCAGATTACTATCCGTCATGCCGAACCCGCTGATGCCCCCGCCTTGCGGGATCTCTATTCCATGCCCAATGCTCAGGCGGGCACTTTGCACCTGCCCACACCTCCCCTTAGCCAGTGGCAGAAGCGGTTGGAGAGCGACAGCGTGGTGGCACTGGTCGCCGACGTTGACGGCCTGCTGGTAGGCCAGCTATCGCTGCTGGTTGAGCCCAATCCGAGACGCAAGCATGTGGCCGGTATCGGCATGGGAGTGCGGGATGACTGGGCTGGCAAGGGGGTTGGCTCTGCCCTGATGGCCGCGGCGCTGGATCTGGCCGATAACTGGCTCAACCTGCATCGGATTGAGCTGACCGTCTATACCGACAATGAGGCCGCACAGGCGCTCTATCGCAAGTTCGGCTTTGTGGAGGAGGGGCGGGCCCGCGATTATGCCTTCCGCCAGGGGCGCTATGTGGATGTGTTCTATATGGCCAGAGTCGCGGGGGGCGCCAGTCGCTAACGGTATGGTCGATTATCAGGCCAGATTGCGCCCGGTGATCCGGGCGCTGGAGCATAATCCCGAGCTCTGTCTCAGCGAGGCGGCCAGCCTCGCCTCACTCTCCAGCTATCACTTTCATCGGGTTTTTACCGCCGTCACCGGTGAAACCCCGGCCGAGATGCAGCGTCGCTTGCGGTTGGAGCGGGCTGCTCGCTCTCTCTGCTACAGTCGCGACCCGATCACCGAGATTGCCTTCTCGGCCGGTTTTGCCAGCTCACAGGCCTTTGCCAAGGCGTTTCGCAAGCAGTTTGCCATGGCGCCGGGGATGTTGCGCCGCCAGCCGTCACTCTTGCAACTGAGCAAGAATGGACACGCGGCTGCCCGGGTCTCTGATTATGCTGAAGGCCGTTCCAGTGAAAGGAGGCTACAGATGAAAACCGAACAGATGGCTGCACGCACTCTGGCCTATATCCGGGTCACCGGCCCTTACGGCGCAGGCTATGAGCCGGTGTGTGACCAGCTCTATCAGTGGGCTGCCGGGTTGGGTTTGGCCGAAGGGGAGTGGATCTTCATCTACCACGACAACCCCGAAGTGACGGCTCCCCAGCAGTGTCGCACCGATATCTGCGTCACCGTGCCGGCGGGTACCAGGGGAAGTGGCAATGTGGAGATCCAGCAGCTGGCGGGTGGCCGCTATGGCCTGTCACGCATGACGGTAACCGATCCGGCCCAGTACCCCGCACTCTGGCAGCAACATATTGGCGAGGTGGTGGCGGCCGGTTGGGAATTTGACGATCGCCCCTGCTTCGAGCTCTATCACAGCTTCGATCCGGTGACCAAGGTGGCCGATGTGAGCTTCTGCTCCAGTCTGAAGGGCTAGCCAAAAACCAGCGGGATCATGCAGCAACGAGAGAGCCGGACAATGTCCGGCTCTTTTGCATCTGGCGGATGGGGCGGCGGTTAGCGCTGGAACCCCTTCTGGGCGAACTTGGGTCTGGCATTCATGATCTGCTCCACCTGCTCGTCGCTCATCTTGCCGCGCGACAGCCCCAGCACCTTGTAGGTGAGCAGTGGTCGGGCGGGTAGGGCGATCATCAGGGCGCGGATCTGGTTCTCGTCATCCTTCTCCCGGGTCGGCTTGCCGTAGGCGTAGGTGAGGACACCGGCATCCATCAGGTTTTTGACGGCGGGCTCGGTGATCGGCAAGTTTATGACGCTTTTACGCTGCAGCACGAACTCGCGCAGCACCGCCTTCTCGTTGAAGTCGAGGAAGCCGATCATCTGGGCCAGCTGGTCCTGCTGACGGCGCGCCTGCCACTCTTCGCATGCCCACTCCCAGGCGATCAGGAAGCCCTGACTGCAGAAGTAGGAGATGGCGATCAGCATGCCGACCCCCAGCCAGGCCGCATGATCCGCAGCCCACTGGCTGACGGCCCCTTTCATCAGCCCGGCCGGAAACAGCAGAATGATGCTGCAGCAGAGCAACAACCAGACCATCAGCCAATTGAGGCGGTTCAGTTGATAGAAATGTTGGATCCACCGTTTCATTGTTCATCCTTCCCAAACTGTTGTGGATAGTGAACTACCTACAGCAATCGGTGTGCCAACAGCGCAATAGCGGTGGGGAGGAGGGACTGGCGAGGTTACATTCCCTTACAACTTATTGAATGAGTTGTCATTAATTTGCCTTGTGAGGCGGTGGTCGAGTTGCTAAAACGTCTCCTCAGTCATTGGGGAGTAGCAACCCGCCCGCATTCCGGGCCGGGCCCATGTCAACACTCTTGGATCCTCGCATCCATGGCATGGGCGGCGATAGGCACTATCGCTCTGCAAGACCTTTGGCCTCGATATGCACGCCAGCCGGGCGAGCCATGTCGGGTCCATCGGTTATGCTGCTCGCCTGGCGGTATCTATTATGTTGATTACCCTGCTGTTATTTCTCGTCTCTGCGGTCACCATCTACCTTGCCTGCGAATACTTCGTCAACGGCATCGATTGGACCGGCCACCACTTCAAACTCTCCCAAAGCGCCACCGGTTCGCTGCTGGCGGCACTGGGTACGGCGCTACCCGAGTGTATCGTGACCCTGACCGCTCTGCTGATGGGCAACACAACCGCCCAGCAGGAGATCGGCATTGGCGCCGCCCTTGGCGGGCCGCTGGTGTTGGCGACCATCGGCTATGCGGCAGTCGGCCTCACCCTGCTGCTTTGCATGGGGCGTACCGAACGGGCCATCGATGGCGAGGTGCAGCGCGAGATTGGCCGGGATCAGCGCTGGTTTATCGGCATCTTTCTGGTGGCGACCGCGCTGGGGCTGGTCGCCTTTACCGGCAAGAGCTGGCTGGCCCCGCTCTTCCTGCTGGTCTACCTCGTCTATGTAAGGCGCGAGCTGAAACAGAGTGACAGCCACGAAGTCGAATTGCCGGAGCTCCTCAAATTGGCACCCGATGCCGGGATCCCGCCCCTTGGCAAGGTGCTGTTGCAGACGCTGGCGGCGCTGGTGGTGGTGGCGCTGGCGGCCCAGCTGTTTGTCCATCAGCTGGAGAGCATGGGCGAGCTGTTTGGCCTCTCGCCGGTGCTGGCGGCCCTGCTGCTGAGCCCGGTCGCGACCGAGATGCCGGAGCTGATGAACGTGCTGATCTGGGTGCGACAGGGCAAGAACCGGCTGGCGCTGGCCAATATCTCCGGGGCCATGATGATCCAGGGCACTATCCCCAAGGCGTTCTGTCTGCTCTTTACCCCCTGGCTGCTGGATGGCGCCATGATGGTCTCCTCGCTGGTGACGCTGCTGGCGGTGGGGTTACTCTGGTGGGGGTTCAGAAAGGGAGTGATGACCGCCGGGCGGTTGGCGCTGGTCGGTCTGCTCTATCTCGGCTTCTGCGGCTGGTTGCTGGTGAGCTGAAGCGGGAAGCGCGGATATGAAAAGCCCCCTTGGCAGGGGGCTTTGTTGTATCGGTAGAGGCGGTGCTTACAGCGCGGCGATCTCGGCCTGCTGGGCTTCCAGCTTGGTCAGCTGGAGACGGTAATCTTCCAGCTTCTCGCGCTCTTTGGCGATGACCGCTTCCGGCGCCTTGGCGACGAAGGCTTCGTTGCCGAGTTTGCCTTCGATACGGCCGCACTCGCCCACCAGACGGGCAACCTCTTTGGCCAGACGGGCCAGTTCGGCATCCTTGTCGATGAGGCCGGCCATCGGGATCATCAGCTCGGTGGCACCGATCAGCTTCTTCACTGACAGCGGGGCGGTTTCACCGTCCGCCAGTACGCGGATAGACTCCAGACGGGCCAGCGACTTGAGGAAGGCCTCGTTGTCGGCGGCGCGCTGGGCATCCTTGGCATCGCACTGGAGCAGCACGTTGAGGGGCACGCTCGGTGCCACGTTCATCTCGGCGCGGATGTTGCGGATGCTGACGATGAACTCCTTCACCCACTCCTGATCCGCCATCGCTGCTTCGTCCACCTTGGCGGCGTCGAACTCCGGGAAGGCCTGAATCATGATGGTGTCGGCGTGTACGCCAGCCAGCGGGGCGACCGATTTCCAGATGGTCTCGGTGATGAACGGGATGATCGGGTGCGCCAGACGCAGCAGGGTTTCCAGCACGGTCACCAGGGTATGGCGGGCAGCACGCTGCTCGGCCTCGGAACCCTTGGTCAGTACCGGCTTGGTCAGCTCCAGATACCAGTCACAGAACTGGTTCCAGATAAATTCGTACAGCACGCCAGCCGCGATGTCGAAGCGGTAGGTATCGAGGGCGGTACGGAAGTCACGGATGGCCACTTGCAGCTGGGACTGGATCCAGCGATCCGCCAGACTGAACTGCATCTCGCCGCCGTTGAAGCCGCAATCCTGATCTTCGGTGTTCATCAGCACATAGCGGGAGGCGTTCCACAATTTGTTGCAGAAGTTGTTGTAGCCGTCCAGGCGCTTCATGTCCCAGTTGATGTCACGACCGGTAGAGGCCAGCGCTGCCAGCGTGAAGCGCAGGGCGTCTGTACCGTGGGCATCGATCCCTTCCGGGAACTGCTTGGCGGTACGTTTGGCGATCTTCTCGGCCATCTGCGGCTGCATCATGTTGCCGGTGCGCTTCTCCAGCAGGTCTTCCAGCGAGATGCCGTCGATCATGTCGAGCGGGTCCAGCACGTTGCCCTTGGACTTGGACATCTTCTGGCCCTCTTCGTCACGGATCAGACCAGTGATGTAGACGGTCTTGAACGGGACTTGCGGCTGGCCGTTTTCGTCCTTGATGAAGTGCATGGTCATCATGATCATCCGGGCAATCCAGAAGAAGATGATGTCGAAGCCGCTCATCAGTACGTCGGTCGGGTGGAAGGTCTTGAGTGCCTCGGTGTTGTTCGGCCAGCCCAGAGTGGAGAAGGTCCACAGGGCGGAGCTGAACCAGGTATCGAGCACGTCTTCGTCCTGACGCAGTACGGTTACGGCCGGGATGCTGTGCTTGGCGCGCACTTCATCTTCGCTGCGGCCCACGTAGACATTGCCGGCGTCGTCATACCATGCCGGGATGCGGTGACCCCACCACAGCTGACGGGAGACGCACCAGTCCTGAATGTCGCGCATCCAGGAGAAGTACATGTTTTCGTACTGCTTCGGTACGAACTGGATGCGGCCATCTTCCACCGCCTCGATGGCGGTCTTGGCCATCGGTGCCACGCGCACGTACCACTGGTCGGTCAGCATCGGCTCGATGGGCACGCCACCGCGATCTCCGTACGGCTGTTGCAGCACGTGATCCTTGATCTCGTCCAGCAGACCCAGCTCTTCCAGCTTGGCCAGAATCGCCTTGCGGGCAGCGAAGCGCTCCAGACCGGCGAACTCGGCCGGGAGGGCAGCGTCGTAGGCAGTGCTCGGGTTGCCGTTGGTGTCGACCACTTCGGCTTCGGCACGCACGTGGGCGTCCAGAGTGAAGATGTTGATCATCGGCAGGCTGTGGCGCTTGCCCACTTCGTTATCGTTGAAGTCGTGGGCAGGGGTGATCTTCACGCAACCTGTGCCCTTCTCCATGTCGGCGTGTTCGTCGGCAACGATGGGGATCAGACGGTTCACCAGCGGCAGCAGGATGTGCTGGCCGATCAGCGCCTTGTAGCGCGGGTCTTCCGGGTTCACGGCCACGGCGGTATCGCCCAGCATGGTCTCCGGACGGGTGGTGGCGACGATCAGGTAATCCTTGCCTTCGGCGGTCTTGGCGCCGTTGGCCAGCGGATAGCGCAGGTGCCACATGTGGCCCTTGATCTCGCGGTTTTCCACTTCCAGATCGGAGATGGCGGTGTTGAGTTTCGGATCCCAGTTCACCAGACGCTTGCCGCGGTACATCAGGCCATCTTCGTAGAGACGGACAAATACTTCCTGCACGGCGGCGGAGAGACCCTCATCCATGGTGAAGCGCTCGCGCTCCCAATCCACGGAGTCGCCCAGACGGCGCATCTGGCGGGTGATGGTGCCACCGGACTCTTCCTTCCACTGCCAAATCTTGTCGATGAAGGCATCACGGCCGTAATCGTGGCGAGTTTTGCCCTCTTCTGCGGCGATCTTGCGCTCAACCACCATCTGGGTGGCGATACCGGCGTGGTCGGTACCTGCCTGCCACAGGGTGTTTTTGCCCTGCATGCGGTTGTAGCGGATCAGGGTATCCATCAGGGTTTGCTGGAAGGCGTGACCCATGTGCAGGCTGCCGGTGACGTTCGGCGGCGGGATCATGATGCAGAAGGAGTCTTTGCTGGTGTCGCCGTGGGGCTTGAAGTAACCCTGGGCTTCCCAGTGCTGATAGAGCGCCTGTTCGATGGCGTTGTGATTAAAAGTCTTTTCCATGGTCTCGCCGTAATCTGGATGGATGGAGTCTGGTGTTGATTCTTTATGGATCAATTGGTTGCAGTCAGGGCTGCGCCGGATCCGGTGCGGCAAGGACGGGCTGGTCCCTCATTTCGAGGGTATGGCCTGCCTGGCGATAGTGCTTGTAGCGCTCGCGGGCTTGCTGCTTTTGTGTTTCGTCAGTGGGGACAAAATCTACCACTTGAGCGAAGTGTCCTGCAAACAAAGGTGTCGCAGTGGCCAGATTGATGAGGCGGGCGTAGCGCCGTTTCGGTGGCTGATAGCCGATCTCCACCGGGGCCATGCCGCTTTCGCCCTGCAGCTGGTGCGGTACGAAGCGCTCCGGCGGCAGCTGCCACAGCAGCTCGTCCAGGCGCAGAGCCTGAGCCTCATCGTCGCAGAACAGGTAGATATGGCCCGCGCCCCACGACTCGGCCGCAAGAGTGCAGGCCAGTCGCTCGACCGCAGAGGCCTGCGCGTCATCCTGTTCGCTCATCAGGTAAAAGGTCACTTGGCTCATCAGGTTGATCCCGTTTTGCGGTGACGGAGTGTTGACCGCCTCATGAGGCTGACGGAGCGTTTCCCGTCCGCAGCTCACTGATTCAAGAATGAAACAAGGAAGAGGCGGGCCTCTTCCTTGTGGTTCAGGGTAACGCCAACCCTTCCGATGCAGCCATCGGCAGGGGCCGGAGAGTTACTCTTTCTCTTCGATATCCACGCCAGCCCGGTTCAGCAGGAACTGGGTCAGCAGGGGCACCGGACGACCGGTGGAGCCTTTATCCTTGCCACTCTTCCAGGCAGTCCCGGCGATATCCAGGTGGGCCCAGTTGTACTTCTTGGTGAAGCGTGACAGGAAGGCGGCCGCGGTGATGGTGCCGGCCGGACGACCGCCGATGTTGGCCATGTCGGCGAACGGGCTGTCGATCTGCTCCTGATACTCGTCGAACAGCGGCAGACGCCAGGCGCGATCACCCGCCTGCTCGGAGGCGTTGAGCAGCTCGTGGGCCAGCGGGTTGTGGTTGGCCAGCAGACCCGAGGTGTGGTGGCCCAGCGCGATGACGCAGGCACCGGTCAGGGTCGCCACGTCGATCACGGTTTCCGGATCGAAGCGGTCCACATAGGTCAGCGCATCACACAGTACCAGACGACCTTCCGCATCGGTGTTGAGCACTTCGATGGTTTGGCCGGACATGGAGGTGAGGATGTCACCCGGACGATAGGCGTTGCCACCCGGCATGTTCTCGCAGCCAGCCAGTACGCCGATGACGTTGATCGGCAGTTGCAGCTGGGCCAGCGCATGCATGGTACCGAGCACGGAGGCGGCGCCACCCATGTCGTACTTCATCTCGTCCATGCCGTCGGCCGGTTTGATGGAGATGCCGCCGGAGTCAAAGGTCAGACCCTTGCCGACCAGCACGATGGGCTTGGCATCCGGATGACCCTTGTATTCGATGATGGCCATCATGGCTTCGTTGTCGGAGCCGCGGGCCACCGCCAGGTAGGAGTTCATGCCGAGCTCGGCCATCTCCTGCTCGCCCACCACCTTGGTGGTGATGTTGTCGTAGGCATCGGCCAGACGACGGGCCTGGGAGGCCAGATAGGCCGGGTTGCAGACGTTGGGCGGCATGTTCGCCACGTCGCGGCAGACCCGCACACCCTTGGCCACGGCCAGACCGTGAGCGATGGCTTTTTCACCAATGGTCAGTTCCCGACGCGTCGGCACGTTGAATACCAGCTTGCGCAGCGGGCGACGTGGCTCGGCCTTGTTGGTCTTGAACTGATCAAAGCTGTAGAGGCCCGCCTTGGTGGTTTCTACCGCCTGGCGCACCTTCCAATAGGTATCCCGCCCCTTGACGTGCAGCTCGGTGAGGAAGCAGACCGCTTCCATGGAGCCGGTTTCGTTCAGGGTGGTGATGGTCTTGTTGATGATCTGCTTGTACTGGCGTTCGTCGAGTTCCCGCTCCTTGCCGCATCCGACCAGCAGTACGCGCTCGCTGAGCACGCCCGGTACTTGATGCAGCAGCAGCATCTGGCCTGGTTTCCCTTCCAGGTCGCCACGGCGCAGCAGCGAACTGATATAGCCATCGCTGATCTTGTCCAGTTGTTCGGCAACCGGAGAGAGGCGACGAGGCTCAAATACGCCGACTACGACGCAGGCGCTCCGTTGCTTCTCTGGACTGCCACTCTTTACACTGAACTCCATGGAATCTCCTACATCCTAAAGACAAAAGGCACCTTTTATTGAATAATGCGGTGCTTGTTGGGGTATCAGAGGCGGAGCGAACAGCCACAGGCTCCGCAGTTCAAACTGGTAAAAATCCAATATACGGCCCTATTTTTCAGGCATTCGACTAAAAACACAAGTTTACTTGGGAATGACTGTGATCGTTTTCCGATATTTGTTCAGGGAAACCCTGAAAACCCAGCTGGCAGTGTTATTCGTATTGCTGCTTATCTTTGTCAGCCAACAATTTATCAAGATCATCGGTGACGCCGCCGATGGCGAGGTGCCGACACGTCTGGTCTCCACCCTGCTGCTGCTCAACTTGCCCAATATGGCGTTGTTGATGCTGCCTATCAGTCTCTTTTTAGCCATTTTGTTTGCCCATGGTCGCCTCTACGCCGAAAGCGAGATGACGGTGATGCATGCGGTCGGCTTCAGCCACCGTTTTGTGATGCGCAGCGCCATGTTGCTGGCCTTGCTGACGGCGGTGGTTGCGGCGTTCAACACTGGCTGGATCGCCCCGCAGGCCAAGGAGCGCGAGTATCAGGTGATCGACGAGTTCAAGTCGGATCCGGGTATCTCCTTCCTGCAGGCGGGCCGCTTTATGGAGCTCGACAAGGGGCGTCTGGTTGCCTATATCCAGGATTTGAACGACAACGGCTCAAAACTGCAAAAGATCTTCGTGCTGCAGCGGGCGGAGGGGAACAATCCTCCTTCGGTGGTGGTGGCGAGCGAAGGGGTGGTGACGGTCGATGAGAACGGTCTGCAGTGGCTGACCCTGATGGATGGCTCCCGCTACGAGGGGAACTTCTCCGGCAAGCAGTTCCAGATCTCCGATTTTCGCGAATATGGTCTGGTGATCCGTCAGCAGGAGATGGAGCGTTCCAACCGCAAGGCGGCGGCCAAGCCGACCATGGAACTGTTCGGTACCCAGGACAACGCCATGATGGCGGAATTGCAGTGGCGTATCTCGCTGCCCCTATCCATTCCGGTGCTCACCCTGCTGGTGGTACCGCTGGCGCGGGTCAATCCCCGTCAGGGGCGCTACGCCAAGCTGCTGCCGGCCATCATGCTCTATCTCTCCTACTTCCTGCTGCTCAGCGCCGCCCGTTCGGCCATCGACAGCGGTCGGCTGCCCTACTGGCCGGGGATGTTCCTGGTGCCGCTCGGTTACCTGCTGTTTATCGGCCTGCCCCTCAATCTGCAGGGCACCAGCTGGTGGAACGGGGTGAAAGGGCGCTATTTCAACAGAAAATCAGCATGATGCTGCAACATAGGAACTTCTGCTGATGTTTGGCATTCTCGATAGATATATCGGTCGGGTCATCTTTATGTCGATCCTGCTGTGTGAAATCACGCTGGTTGGTCTGGCGGCGCTCATCAAGTATGTGGAGCAGCTCAAGTCGGTCGGTGACGGCAACTACGACATGATCAACGCCCTCTACTATGTGCTGCTTTCGATGCCGAAAGAGGCAGTGCTCTTCTTCCCGCTGGCGGCGCTGCTGGGTGGCCTGATTGGTCTGGGTCAGCTGGCGACCAGCTCCGAGCTGGTGGTGATGCAGGCGGCGGGTCGCTCCAAGATCAGTATTGTAATGGCGGCGCTCAAGACGGCGATCCCGCTGATGATCATGGTGGGGTTGATGGGGGAATATGTGGCCCCCATCGCCAAGCGGATGGCCGATGACATCAAGGCGGGCGCGCTCTCCGAAGGTCGTCTGACGGTTTCCGCCTACGGGGTGTGGGCTCGCGATGGCAACAACTTTGTCAATATTAACGGGGTGCGTAATGATGGCGCCCTCACCGGCATCACCCTCTATCGCTTCACCCCCGAGCGCAAGCTGATCGACGTGGTGCAGGCGCAGGAGGGGGTGTTCGAGCGTCACCACTGGCTGCTCAAGCAGACCCAGGTTACCCGCTTCGACGATCCCGCGCAGATCCGCAGCGAGCAGCATGACAAGATGGAGTGGAGCTCGGAGCTGACGCCCAAGCAGCTGGGGGTGGTGAGTATCGACCCCGAGAACCTATCGGTCTCCGGTCTGCTCGACTACATCGGCTATCTCGATGCCAACAAACAGGATGCCGGTCGCTACAAGCTGGAGATGTGGCGCAAACTGCTGTCACCGCTCTCGGTGGTGGCGATGATCCTGCTGGCCTCCTCCTTCATCTTCGGCCCGCTACGCTCGGTGAGCATGGGGGCACGGATGCTGATGGGGATCATGACCGGCTTCGCCGTCTATGTGAGTGATCGGGTGTTTGGCCCCATCAGTCTGGTCTATGCGGTACCGCCTATTCTGGCGGCTATTGCGCCCAGCCTGCTGTTTGGCGGCATCTCCTTCTACATCCTCAGCCGCAAGCAGTAATCCGCACGAGGTTATGAGGAAATGCAAAGAGGGCACCTGTTGGTGCCCTCTTTCGTTGCTGCATTGCTCCGGTATTACTTGTTAAGCAATTCCAGATTTTCCTGCTTGCTCAGCACGATCACTTCGCACTCGGCCCAGATATCCTGAAACGCCCGCGGACGCTGGCGGTTGAACAGGCACATCAGGTTGCCCAGACCAAAGGCGGCGGTAGCGAGACGGATCAGCGCCTGGGTAACGCGGATGTGGCTGCCATCCTCGTTCTGAATGCGCAGCCGCCAAGCGCGCATGCCGACGGTCTGGCCAGCGCGGGTCCAGAACCAAGTGTAGAAACCGCAGATGACGAAGGCGAGCCACAGGGTGTAGATCAGGCTCAGGTGGTGGCGGGTCAGCAACCAGACGGTATCTTCACCCGCCGGTACGCTGGCCATGCCGGTGACCAGCAACAGCTTGGCGACACCCATGCCGATAAAGCCGGCGATGATCAGCAGCGAAGTCACCACCAGCGCATCATAGATGAGGGCGCCGAGGCGACGCATCAGACCCGCTGACGGGTATGGCTGAGTGGCGGGAGAGGGGGATTTTTGTTGGACTTTTTTAGGCTTGGCCATCGTTTTTATTCCATTAAGATGATGGCGGCATTCTATGTAACTGGCCCCGCATCGGCAAGGCGTTGAATAAATGAACAAACGGGAGTGTTCAATCGAAAAACACCTTGCATGGCATCGCGCCATTCGTATAATCCCTCGCAGTTGCCCGGGTGGCGAAATCGGTAGACGCAGCGGATTCAAAATCCGCCGGTGAATAACCGTGTCGGTTCGAGTCCGACCCCGGGCACCATAAAATTCATGACAAAAGGCCATCAGCAATGATGGCCTTTTGTTTTTTGGCGTTCCTGCGCATTGGTGCGTTGCTGCTGAGCAGGCAGTACTTCCCGTTACCTCTTGGTATCCCTTCTCTTTTGCCGCTCTCCGTTATTTCCTTTTCTTGATGTGGCCGCCGGCATCACCGCCAGCGGTCTGTATCTATTGCGTTTTTTTCCAAACCTTGCTGCATCAGAACATGGTTGCCGTGCTATCCCAGCAGGGCAAACAGCAGGGTACCGAGGCTGCCAGCGAGCGTCAGCGCTATGATGGCTCTGGGGGTGCCGTGCAGCTTGGTCCACATAAACAGGCTGGTAAGGGCGAGCAGCAGCAGGGCCAGGGCGGCGATATCGCCAAACAGCTGCCAGCCGAGGCCGGTGCCCATTCCGCGGTGCAGCCGGTTGAGGCTGGCGGCAAAGTTGGCCAGTTGCAGGTCGGTACGTACCAGCAGGGTACCCTCAACATAGCTGGCGGTCACGCTCTGGCTGAGGGTGACGCCGCGCATCTCCCACTTGGCGGGCAGGGTGAGCGGGCCGTTCGGGGTGGGCAGGGTCTGGGCCGGGGTGATCATGGTTCGCCCGTCGGCAAAGGTATCGGGATAGCGCTGTTGCAGCAGGCTGTTCAGCTGCTCCGGGCTGGCGAGTGGCGCCTCCAGCACTATCTCTTCACTCGATTTGTCGGTGTGGGGGCCGGGAATGGGCAACACGGCACGGTGTTGCAGCCAGAGGCCGGTGATGCCGTACATCAGCATCAGGGCGAGGGTAAAAAAACCGGCCCAGGCATGGAGGCGGCGTACCCATTTGTTGTTGTGAAGGGGAACTCTTCTGCGTTTCATCGTGGTTGCTTCATAAAAAACTGGCCAGCAAGGGCTGGCCAGTCGGGGTGGTTGTCACAGAGATCAGAAACGGTAGGTACCGGTCAGGCTCAGCTGACGGGGTGTGCCCGGCATGATCTGGGTGGCACTGGTGGCGCTGACGAAGTACTCGTGGTCAGTCAGGTTCTCGGCGCTCAGCTCGGCTTCCCACTGTTGCCAGCGATAACCGGCGCGCGCATCGAAGCGGGCGTAACCGGGCAGTGTGGTGGTGTTGGCGTTGTCGGCAAAGCGATCGCCCACCGCCGTCACGCCGGTTTCACCGAACCAGCCCTGCTCACCACTCTTGTAGCCGAGATAGAACTGGCCATTCTGGCGGGAGACGTTCATCGGGCGCTTGCCCTGCAGATCCGCATCCGCCTTGACCTGCTCCGCATCCTGAATGGCGAAGCCGCCGCGTAGGTAGATCTCGTCGGTCAGTTCGGCGCGGGCGCTCAGCTCGACACCCTCGGTGCGTTGCAGGCCGGTGAGGATCACCTTGGTGGGATCCAGCGGATCCTTGGTGCGCTTGTTGTACATCTCCAGTCGATAGAGGGAGAGGGTGGTCGCCAGCTTGCCGTTGAGCCAGTCACTCTTCACTCCACCCTCGTAGAGGCGGGTGTGCTGGGGTTCCAGCCCGTTGTTCTTGTCACCCGGGGTGATGCCGATCAGCTCGCCGCCCACCGGAGTGAAGGTCTTGCTGTAGGAGGTGTAGAAGGCGTGATCCTCGAGGGGATTCCACACCAGACCGAGGCGCGGGCTCAGGCTGTTGACCGAGACGCTCTCCTCCTTGTTGAGGTCGTAGCGGCGACTGGTGACGGTGAAGTCGTCACGGCGCAGCCCGCCAACCAGATGCCAGTCACCCAGGCTGAGCTGATCCTGCAGATAGAGGCCATTGCCGCGCACCTTGTGTTTGGCGTCGCTGGAGAGCTTCATGGCCCCATTGTAAGTAGGCAGCGAGCCCGGATCGTAGAGGTTGCCGGACGGGATGGCGGTGGCGTTCTGGTAGAGCTTGGGTGTGCGCTCCTGCCAGTTCTGCTCGAAGCCGACCAGCAGGCGATGTTCCACCGGGCCGGTCTGGAACAGACCTTCGGCCTCGGTGTTGCTGATCAGGTTCTTCGCTTTCAGATCCTGCTGCCAGCGGGAGCGGGTCACCTGATCCCCTTTGACGCTGGTGACATAGGTGTTGTCAAACTGGCTGTCGAGGGTGGAGTAACCGAGCTGCTGGCGCAACTGCCACTGATCGTTGATATCCCAGGAGAGGCGGGAGCGGGTGGATTGCGCCACGTCATCAATGAAGTCGCGGCTGGTATCGCTGTAAACATACTCTCGCGGCACATCGGCCGGACGGCCATTGACCCCGGGAATGCCGCGATCCGGGGTGCGGTCATGTTCGTTGCGCTCGTACTGCACCAGCCAGTTGAGGTTGTCGCTGATCTCCCAGTTGGCGGAAGGGGCCAGCAGAGTGCGCTTGCTCTTCACGCCGTTGCGGAAGCTATCTTTGTCCTCTTGCGCCATGTTGAGGCGCAGTTGCACCTGCTCACTCGCCTCGCCATTGAGGTCGGCGGCCAGCCGCTGGCTGTCAAAGCTGCCGACCCGGGCGGTGACGCTGGACTCCTGCCCTTTTTGCGGCTTCTTGCTGACTCGGTTGACGATGCCCCCCGTGCTGCCACGGCCGTAGAGCACGGCAGCCGGGCCCTTGAGCACTTCCACACGCTCGATGTTGCCGAGATCCCGGGTGTACTGCATGTCGTCGCGGAACCCGTCGAGATAGAAGTCGTTGCTGGCGCTGAAGCCGCGGATATTGACTCCATCGAAGCGGGTATCACCGCTGGCGTTGACCCCGGGAATGCCGCTCAGGGCTTCACTCAGCGTCGGTTGGCCGAAGGCGGTCAGCTCGCTGACCTTGACGCTGTCGATGGTCTGGGGAACCAGCTTGGCTGGCGTATTGGTACGGGTAGCGGTGGCAACTTCCTGATGCTGGGAACGTTTACCAACCACAGTCATGGTTTCATCGGCGGCCTGGGCAGTGAAGCCGGTGCCCAGCAGTGCCAGCGAGACCAGCGTTCTGCGAAAGTGAGGGTGCTGCATATTCAATATTGACTCTTTGGATGTCGACCTGACGGCTCGAACATATTGATTTAATTATAATTAGCCTGACCCGATTAAACGGGATGCCAATGATATTGATTTTCATTTGTCTGGCAAGGTGAAAATGGAGGGGGGCATTGGGGGCGGGTTGTGCGGTCGGGGGGAGCTCGGCTGAAAAGCAGAGCCATTGCCGCAAACCGCGCGAACGACGCAAGGGGAAAAGGGCGTAGCGGAAGAAAAAGGTGCGAAATGTGAAGCGATATCCGGCCCGATATGTCGGGCCGGATGGAGGGTTCAGTGGGTACGCAGCAGCCGGCGGGTGAGGGGCTGGGCCGCCAGCAGGCGATAGGCCAGCAGAGACGATCCCAGCAGCAGCGGCACTTTGGCGATCTCCCACAGGATGGATGCGCCCTGCGGGCCGAATACGAAGAGCCAGACCACCAGCATCATGTGCAGGCAGTAGATCCCGAGCACTTTGGGGGCCTGGCGCTCAAGCCAGCTGCCCTTGCCCCACTCGGGGTTGGCCAGCAGCAGGCCAAACAGGCCGAGAGCCCAGGGAAGGGAGCCGAGCAGAAAGTCGTGGCGGGTGAGCGGCACTGCGGCAAAGTGCTGCAGCGCCCAGGCTTCACAGCCATAGAGCGCCACGCCCGCCAGCAGCAGTTGCCAGCCGGTGCGGGTATCCGGCTGCCACTGACGCTGGCGCAGCAGGGCCCCTAGCGCCACAAACAGCAGGGAGAAGAAGGGGCCGTTACGGGTGAGCAGTGGCCACTCGGCGCCCAGCAGCGGCTTGGCATAGGAGCCCCCCAGCAGCGCCAGCAGGTAGAGGCCAAGACCCAGCCAGAGGGCGAGCTCTGGTCTGCCAAGCCGGTAGCAGAGTGCCAGCAGGGCCACCGCCATGACCAGGGCTGGCAGAAACCAGAGGTGGATCATGCCGCCCACCAGCCAGCCGTTGAGGGGGTCGCCGAGCTGGAATTGCCACTGCCCGCGCAGGGAGGCCAGATAGCCCTGTTGCACGGCATCCAGCGGATTGAACGGCACCAGCAGGTAGACCAGACTCCAAACCAGCCAGAGCAGCAGCAAGGGGTGGCAGTAGCGCCAGGCAACGGTCAGCGGCGCTTCGCGGCTCAGTCTCGGCTGCAGAAAGTAACCGGCACAGAGGAAAA
Source organism: Aeromonas sp. s13 (assembly GCF_040907905.1). Classification (NCBI taxonomy): domain Bacteria; kingdom Pseudomonadati; phylum Pseudomonadota; class Gammaproteobacteria; order Aeromonadales; family Aeromonadaceae; genus Aeromonas; species Aeromonas sp. s13. The sequence goes on from NZ_JBFOCS010000040.1 coordinate 24,339, forward strand.
ACAGCGGCACGGCAAAGCGGCATAACTGGTTGATGGTGCCGCTCAGCCAGAGCCAGGATCCACTTCCCCACAGGGCGGGATTGAACGGATTGGCGAAGGGGGATACGTGAATGGTCATCACGGCCAGAATGGCCAGCACCCGCCCGCACTCGATACTGGAAATACGCATGGTGGCTCGTCGTTACAGGGGTTGTGATGGCACGCTAAAATTCTTGCCGAAAACTTACAACCAATTGATTCTATTAGTGTGATTCGCGCTGTTGAGTAGTTACGTTTTGTAACGGGGTGGCGGAAGGTGTTACCTGTAACGGGAGCAAGCTCCCGTTTTTTGGGCGCGCTCATCCAGATAAAAAAAGCGAGGCTGGCGCCTCGCTTGGTTGGGGAGCTCGAGCTTACTGGTGAGTCAGCATGCTGCTCTGGTTGGCGGCCAGGGTGGTTCTGCCCGAGCTCTCCAGCCATGTTTTGATCCGCTTGGCATCGGCGACCCGATCGTTGGTGGTCTCGGCATTGAGCAACACCATGATCACCGGCTCACGATTGACCTTGGTGCCCAGCACCAGACAGCGGCCCGCTTCGCGGATATAGCCGGTCTTGGAGAGAGTGAACTCCCATTGCCCTTCGCGGATCAACCGGTTGGAGTTGAGGTAGTGCAGCTGACGCTTGTTGGTGCGCACATAACTCTGCTCGTCGGTGGAGTACTGGCGGATCAGCGGATAGGAGGCCGCTGCGGCGGCGAGTTTGGCGAGATCCTGCGCGGTGGAGACATTGCGCGGGTTGAGCCCTGTGCTATCGGCGTAGCGGGTATTCCACATCCCCAGCATGCGGGCTTTGGCGTTCATCGCCTCGACAAAGGCACGCTGGCCGCCGGGATAGTGGCGGGCCAGCGCCGAGGCGGCGCGGTTTTCAGAGGACATCAGGGCGATATGGAGCATTTCGGCGCGGCTGAGCCTGGAGCCGATGGCCAGTCGTGAACCGGTTCCCTTGATGCGGTCGATGTCGGCATTGGTCACGGTGAGCATTTCGTTGAGGCGCAGGTTGGCATCCAGCACCACCAGCGCCGTCATCAGCTTGGTGAGGGAGGCGATGGGCATTACCCGGTTGCCGTTGCGCTCGGAGATCACCTCGCCGGTTCTGTGGTTGGCCACCACGAAGGCAGCCGAGCTGAGGTTGGGCACATCCCGTCGCTCGAGAAAGCCACTGCTGCTCTTGCTGCTGGCGGAAAAGGGGTTGGCATGGGCACTGTCCATAGTGGCCGGCAGCATTACTGCGCCAAGCAACAGGGGAAGGAGGGAACGCATCATCATGATCAGCTCTACCGGACGAAATACAGGGATATCTCGCTAAGTTATATGTCGTGAACTGGCGCTTCACAATCATTCTCACCTTGATATTGATAATTTACGGCGTTGAGCGCGCTCTGACGGCAAGGAGAGCGTAAAAGAGGTCTCCATGGAGTCTTTTTTTGCATTGAAACTATGGGCTGGCCGTGATGGCGAGCGGAAGCCGGCGCTAAAAAAATCGGGACCAGAACGGTCCCGATTGGCATGGAGCATTGCTTACCGTTTAGTGGGCATCTTCCTGCTTGATCTTGAAGCGCATGGCGATCACCACGAACAGCAGCGGGCCAATGATGGTCCAGACGCCGGTGGATATATCGCCGGAGATAAAGGGGGCGACCACGGTAAAGACGTTGCCGAAGGCGACCAGGATCAGGCTGATGATGGTAGCCAGCAGTACCGAGTCCGCGCTCTTGAAGAAGATCAGATCCTTGTCCAGCGCCGGGTTGTTGCGATAGCGATACCAGGCGTAGATGAGGAACATGTAGGGCAGGGTCATGCCGACGTTGGTCATGGTGATGATCAGCTCATAGAGGGCGGCGGCCCCTTCCGGGTTGATCAGGGTAAAGATGGACTTGGCGGCAATGAACAGACAGACCACCCAAGCTTGCACTTTGAGGGCTTCAATCCGCACGCCATTCTCGTTTTCGCGCTGGAAACGCTCCGGCCAGAAGTAGCTCGGGGTGCCGGTGATGAACTGGCGCAGCGGTGCGTAGGAGAGGGCGATAAAGGCACCCAGATAGCTCAGGAACATGCCCAATCCGGCAAAGCGCATGAACACCTGTCCCAACCACTCGCCACCGAGATGGCGCCCCAGCTCCAGCATGATGATGAAAAGGGCGGAGAGAGAGGTGATTCCCTCGGCCGGGAAGTCGCTCCAGCGCATGATGGAGCCAACCGCCAGAAAGCCGATGATGTAGCAGAGCACGATGAAGGCGCCGGAGAGGAAGATGCCGCGCTTGAGGTCGCGCTCGGGATCTTCCAGCTCGTCAGCCACCCCGGCCATCGCCTCGACCCCGCCGTAGGCGAAGATGGCGAACACCATAAAGCCGAGGAAGGGGATGATGTCGTTGAAAGCGGCATTGGGAGACGCCGTCAGCGATGCCTGGGTGAAGGGCTCCTGCAGAGTCATGCCGCTCACCGCGAAGGTGAAGACGCCGCCGACCAGCAGCAACACGTTGAGTGCCACCACGGAGAGGCCGCCGATAGCCGCCACTTTGGCGAAGCGGGCGCTACCCAGGGTGATGAGCTTGGTGACGGTGGCAACCAGCCCGATGGCGACCACGCCCAGAATAAAGGGGCCGAAGTCGATGCCGGTGCCCAGGGTGACCGGGATGACGGTGATGTCGCGGCCAAACAGCATGAAGGAGAGGGGCACCCACATGGAGAGCGCCTTGCCAAACATCCAGATGACGTAGGAGGCGAACCACATGGTCAGACCGATAAAGGCGAATCGGGTCGAGACCGAGTGGCGCATCCAGGTAAAGATACCGCCCGCCTCTTTGCGAAAGCCGGTGCCGAATTCGATCATCATCAAAATGAACGGGATGAAGAAAAACAGACCGCCGATCACGAACATCGGAATGGCGGCATATCCCATTCGGTAAAAACCGATCCCGATATTAGTGACGCCAAATACCGATGTTAATATCATCAATATAAAGGCGCCTAACTTCAGCTTTTTTGCTGACATATTAAAAACTCCCTGATAGTGCTGGATTTAAAATAATCAAAAATTAAACGGACGAAACCGGACCCATTAATAACGCGGTAGCGCCATGCCATCTTGTTGTGGCGGGCGCGATCGGGTCATCTCTGACCGGGCTGGCTTACCCGTCAGGCGGTCAATGAATGTATGGGCGGAGCGGCATGGTCTATGCCATGCGCGGTATTGGTCAGCGTTGCCGAAAATTAACTGTGAATGATTTTATCATTAATGCTGCTGGGCAGGTAAGTTTCCCGAATGAAGCTGTGGTTGAAATAAACAGACCTGCCAGTTAATTGATACGTTGCGGATGTAAACATTTACGCCCGGGCCGACACTTATTTCCATTATTGGTATTCGGCATATTTGGCGGAGTGAATTACGCCATCCTGCCTGATAAATGCGCCCCAATGGCGACAGCGCTTATCCTCCCAGCCGGGTCAGCAGCACGCCGCCGGTAATAATGGCCGCCGCCGTCAGCCGTATGCGCCCGAGCGGCTCTTTCAGCAGCCAGACCGAGAGCAGCATGGCAAACAGCACACTGCTTTCGCGCAGAGCCGCGACCACGCCAATGGGGGCTTGGGTCATGGCCCAGATAACAATCCCGTAGGCGAGCAGTGACATGGCTCCTCCTGCCATTCCCGCCATCGCATGGCGACGGATCTGGCGCCAGGCGTTACGTCTCTGGTGGACGAGCAGCACCAGCAGCATCGACAGCCCGGTACAGGCAAAGAGCCAGAGGGTGTAGCGTACCGGTTCACCCCCTGCGCGGGCGCCGGCTCCATCCGAGAGGGTATAGGTCGCCGTGAACATGGCCGTGATCAGTGCTGCCCGAACCGCTTTGCTGTCAAGGCGCTGCTGCCCACCTCGCCAGGCCATCAGCAAGACCCCCATGATCAGCATGCAGGCGCCGATGAGGCCGCCGTAACCGGGGTAGTCCCCCAGCAATATGGCACTTAACGCCATGGCGAGCAGCGGGGCACTGCCACGGGCCAACGGATAGATCTGGCCAAAATCGCCCTGATTGTAGGCATGACTGAGAAACAGGCAGTAACCGATATGGAGCAGGACTGAGAGGCCGAGCCAGGGCAGCTCGGCAGCAGAGGGAAGCCCCATGGGCAGCAGCGCCACGGCGGCGATAAGCCCTGAGAAGATCGCCACCAGTGACACCCCCACCAGCCGCTCTTCGCCAATTTTGACCAGCGCATTCCAGCTGGCGTGAAGCAGGGCTGCCAGCAGAACGGCAAAAAAGACGGTGGTGCTCATGGGAAAGGGCTCTCGGGCGATGGGGGTCAACAGCATACCCGCCCGGAGCCTGATTGGCCGAGATCTTTATCAAGGCTTCGGCTTTTCGGGGCTAGCCTCCTGCGTGGTGGCGTTACCCAGCTGCCCCAGCACCAGTTTGGGATGGGGGTCGGTCTGCAGCGGAATATCCTGCAACTCTGTTCCCTGCTGATGGCGATGGATGATCCCGGCGGCCATCTTGCCCAGCGCCTCGTAGCTGCTGATGGTGCCAACGCTGCAGCCGTGTTCGACGAACAGCTCGGCACTGCAGATGGTAGGGATGGCAGCTGCGTTGAGCGCATTCAGCAGGCGGGGGGCGATGGAGAGCAGATAGCTGTCTGCGGCCAGAAAGACGATGTCGTTTTTGGCATCCTGTTGCAGCCGCTTCAGTTCGTTGTCCAGCCGCCGTGGGTCAGGGGCCATTCGCCAGGTGACCATCTGCCACTGATAGCGTTTCGCTTCATTGAGCAGCATATCGGCCACCAGCAGGGTGTTCTGCTCACGGGGGTTGAAGGGTAGCAGCAGCCGTTTGCCGGTGGCCAGATGCTCGCTGGCGTTGGCCAGTTGCAGTGCCATCGGCACCATGTTGCTTACCCCGGCCACCATGCTGTTCTGGGCTTTGTCTTCCGAGAGGATGTCTGCCCCGACCGGATCGGAGACCACATTGAAAATCAGAGGTTTGCGGTTGGCCACCAGACTCTTGGTCATGGTGGTGGCGGTGGTGCCAAAGGTGTAGATGTAGTCGTATTCGGCCAGTTTCGGCAGCATCTGCTGGCGCAGCATGGTTGCCAGCGCCGTACGATCCTGATCGGCGTTATAGGTGGTGATGGTGGCCTGATAGCCAAGACGGGTCAGCTCTGCCCGAAAGCCCGCTTCGGCTGCGGTTTCACCGCGCCACAGCACCATGGCGATAGAGAGGGCGTGAGCGGGAAGAGCCAGCAGCAACAGCAGGACGAAAGGCAGCCTGACCATGATCATCTCTCCGGCGATACATCTACTGTTGAGCCTAGGCCACTTTCTCCGGTCGTGAGCGATGCCCAGCAAAAAGCGCGATGGCAAGCCATCGCGCTTTGGGGATCCGCAAAACCTCGATTAGAAGTCGTAGCGGGCAGCCAGCTGGAAGTCATCCTTGACGTTGAGCTTGCCGCTCTCCTTGCTGTCCAGATTGTTGATACGGTACTCGCCAATCACCCGCAGGTTCTTGTTGAATTTGTACTGGGCACCCAGGGTGTAGTAATCCACGTTGTCTTTCTTGATACCAGCCTTGTCCTGCTCCTGTTTGTTCCACAGGGCCATCAGACCGAAGCCGTTCTCGAAGTTGTAGCCCAGCGCGGCTTCCCAACCGGTGTGATCGGTGCCGGTCGCCAGGAAGTCGCTGCCATCGGCATAGCTCAGGGCAGCGTAGGCGGCCTTGTTGTCGAACTTGGCGGAGATCAGCCACAGCTTGGCATCTTCTTCACCGCTCTTGTCACGGATACCGACGTTGTAAGCGGTACCCAGAGACAGGTTGAACGGGAAGGTGTAGGCCACGGCAGCACCGTAGGCGGCGTCGCTATCCTTGCTGGTGGTCTCTTCGGTGTCACCACCGTCGAACTTGTAGCTGGTGTCGAGCTGGAAGCCATTGAACAGGCCGGAGTATTTCAGCACGGAACCGGCGCGGTTGGTGGCGAAGGTGTCGGTCTTGGCGCCCAGCGCGTCGTTGCCGTAGCCGTCGGAGAGGGAGACATCAGTCCAGTCGGCCAGGAAACCCGGGGCCCCCTTCTGGCGACCGAAGGTCACGGTGCCCCAGTCAGCGCCGACACCGGCGAACGCCAGACGGGTGCGCAGGTTGTCGGAGTTCTCGCTGATGGTCTTCTCGCTGTCATTGATATACATCTGTACTTCGTACTGAGCCAGAGCCTTCAGGCCGCTCTGGATCTGGGTCTCGGCCTTGGCGCCGAAACGGACAAACTGGTTGGCTCCCTGTTTGTCGCTGTATTCGCTTTTCGGTTTGCCGCTGGCATCCAGTTCCTTCTTGTCACCAAAGAAGTGGCCAGCGTAGATACGGCCATAGAGATCCAGCATGGAGGTGTCATTTTTGTACACTTCAACGGCTTGAGCCTGGAAGGCTGCGGTGAGAGCCAGTGCCACTACAGTCAGCTTTTTCATCTTAATCCCTTGTGGTGTTGCAAGCTTTTGTTTTGAAAACGGGGTCATGCTAGGCAGCGGGGATGACAGCGGGGTGACAGTTGGATGAAGAGTCGATGGCAATTGGTTTGCAATTGGATGAATTGGCTACATTCTTGCTCGGAGCGGCTACTTTTGTGCGCAAAGGTTTGCCCTTGTGGTAGAATGCCGCCCGTTTTCGAGCTCCATAGGTTGGATATGCGATGAGACGTGAACTGGCAATCGAGTTTTCCCGAGTGACGGAAGCGGCTGCACTGGCTGGCTACAAGTGGCTCGGACGTGGTGACAAGAATATCGCTGATGGGGCGGCCGTAGCGGCCATGCGCCACATTCTCAACCAGATCGAGATCGATGGTGAGATTGTGATCGGCGAAGGTGAAATTGATGAAGCACCGATGCTCTATATCGGCGAGAAGGTCGGTACCGGACACGGCGACGCGGTGGATATCGCGGTCGATCCCATCGAGGGTACCCGCATGACCGCCATGGGGCAGGCCAACGCGCTGGCGGTGCTGGCGGTGGGCGACAAGGGTTCTTTCCTGAAAGCGCCTGACATGTACATGGAAAAGCTGATCGTTGGGCCCAAGGCCAAAGGCGCTATCGACCTGGATCAGGCGCTCGAGCTGAACCTCAAGGCCGTGGCCAAGGCGTTGGGCAAGCCGCTCTCCCGTCTGACCGTCATTACCCTGGCCAAGCCGCGTCATGACAAGGCAATCAAGGAGATGCAGGGTTTGGGCGTGCGGGTGTTCGCCATTCCTGATGGTGACGTTGCCGCCTCCATCCTCACCTGTCTGCCGGATAGCGAAGTCGACATGCTGTATGGCATCGGCGGCGCACCGGAAGGGGTGATCTCCGCGGCGGTAATCCGTGCGCTGGATGGCGACATGCAGGCCCGTCTGGTGCCGCGTCATCGCGTCAAGGGCGACAGCCCGGAAGTGCGTGCGCTGGGCGAGCAGGAAATTGCCCGCTGCGAAGCGCTGGGCATCGACGTCAACAAGGTGCTCAAGCTGGAAGACATGGCGAAGAATGACAACGTCATCTTCTCCGCTACCGGCATCACCAAGGGTGATCTGCTGGATGGCATCACCAGCGATGGCGTGATGGCGACCACCGAGACTCTGTTGATCCGTGGTAAATCCCGTACCATTCGCCGTATCAAGTCGATCCATTACCTGGAGCGCAAAGACAGCGTGGTACGCGATATCATCCTGTGATGATGGCTCGCTGAACCGGCAGTGTTGTCTGAAGCCCGATCGCCCGTGCGGTCGGGCTTTTTCTTGTGCGCCAGCTACGTTTGTGCCGCCGCTTCGGCTATGGTGGCTCAGACCGTCCCAAAGGAGTGGAGTCTATGGAGTGTCGTAGCGGCTGCGCTGCCTGTTGCATCGCCCCCAGTATCAGCAGTGCCATTCCCGGTATGCCAGATGGCAAACCGGCTGGCGTCCCCTGTATCCAGCTCGATAGCGCCCTTGGCTGCAAGATCTTCGGTCAACCGGAACGGCCGGCGGTGTGCGGTGGTTTTCGCCCCATGATGGATGTGTGCGGCAGCCACCGTGCCGAGGCTATCTGGCTGATCGGCGAGCTGGAGCGGCTCACTACCTGACGAGGGCAGGGCGAAGAGATAAAAAAAGAGGCCGCATCATGCGGCCTCTCGCGTTTCTGTTTGCCGGGGATCAGACTCCCGCCAGTTCCAGTGCCTGACGATAGTACTCGTTGGCCTTGTTGGTAAGGCGGCGCTTGTCCATCAGCTGGCCGAGGGCGTGGTAGGCGGCGGCGCTCGGCGCCCGCTCCACCTCCTGTTCCAGCAGCTTCTGGGCATCATCCAGTTGGCCTGCCAGCAGATAGAGCTGGGCCAGTGCGGTGTCCACTTCCGGTTGCCCCTGCTGCTTTTGCAGCAGCGCCAGCAGCGACTGGTAGCTGTCGAGTTTCAGCTTGGGCAGGCGAGCCAGCAACTGCGGCATCGGCTGTTTGCGCAACGCCTCCTGCCACAGGGTGGCGGCCTCGCCATCGGCGCCCAGCTGGCGCAGCAGATCGCCGTAGCTGGCCAGCAGTTCAGGCTCGAGGCGCAGCTTGCGCGGCAGCTCCTGCCACACCGCCTTGAGGGGCTCGAGGCTGCCAGCAGCCTGTTGCAGACGACCACACCAAGCCTGTTGCAGCAGATCTTCTTCCTGTTTCGGGGTCAGCTTGCCCACCTTGTGCAGTGTCGGGATCAGGTCGCACAGGGCGCTCCAGTCCTGACGGGCCAGATGCACCTGACGCAGCTGATCCAGCACCATGGGGTGACGCGGGTTGAGGGCGTAGACCGACTCCAGCATCGCCAGCGCGGTATCGTACTGGCCCTGCTCGATCTGCAACTGGGTCTGGGTCAGGGTGAGCGCCAGCTCGGCTTTGGGATTCTCCTCCTGCGCTTTTTGCAGGTATTGATCCCGGCGGGCGTCGTCACCACGGGCCTGTGCCGCCTTGGCGGCGCTCAGGTAGTTGAGCAGCGGGGTGTCGCTGTTGCTGGCCCCCTTGATCATCAGCTTTTCAGCCTGACTGTAGTGCCCTTCGGCCATTGCCAAGGTGGCGGCGACGGTCTGTTGATTGGCCTTGCGGCGGCGGCGCGAGCCGTACCAGCCGAGGGTCTTGCGGCGCAGGCCGAATACCCGACCCAGCAGCCACTCGACGATCAGCAGGGCGCCGTAGAACAGCACGGCCAGGATCACCGCGCTGGTTACGGAAGATTCGATGGTGTAATTGCCAAGGGCAATCAGCACATAGCCCTTGTTACCGGAGGCTTGCGGGCCAAAGATCAGCCCTGCGACCATCACGGCGACCAGAATGATTATACGGATCATGGTGCCCTCCTCAGCTGCTGGCCAGAATGCGTTGCAGGCGTTCGGTCAGTACCTGCTCCAGCATGGCCTGGGTCTTGAACTGGGCCGGATAGTCGATCTGGATCTGCTCACCCTTGAGCTTGTCGATCTCGCCCTGCATGTAGCGGGTGGCGCTGTTGTCGGTGTCGAAATACTGGGTCAGCCAGCGTTGGGCCTTGTCCAGGCTGTCTTCGTAGAGCGCCTGCTGCTCGCGATAGACGGAGAGCTGGGCCTGCAACAGCTTGGTTTTGAGGTTTTCACGCAGGAAGATCTCCTGCTGCGGCGAGAGCAGCGCCTCGACCGCGCCATCGCGGCGACGGATGGTGACGAAGTTCTCGGTGAACTTGACCCAGTTTTTCTTCAGGTTGCTCTCCCACTCGTCGGGATTGGTGCTGACCGCCTGATCCGGCTCGGCCTTGGCTTCCGGCATGCTGACGGTGGAGAGGGGCAGCAGCTCGATCTGGTCGGACAGCGCGGCCAGCTTGAGGGTCAGCCCCTCGCGGTCGATGCGCGGCATCCCCTTGAGCTTGGCGATATCCTCGGCCAGCGCCTTGCGGATCGGCATCAGGCTGGGGTCGTTGAGGGCGGCGATCCGCTCGTCGGCATTGCCGAGCAGGGTGATGGCGGAGACGAGGTCATGCTCCAGCCACAGTTTGCGGCCCGCCATCCGTACCAGATACTCGGATTCGGCCAGCATCCAGTCGTTGGGGCGCTTGTCATTCAGGTCCAGTACCCGGTTCTGCAGACCCTGCATCTCCCCCTGCAGCCGCTGCTGGGTTTGATCCAGCGCGGCCAGCTGCTCGGCATCCTTGCTGCTGGTCTGGTCGATCTTGCTCAGGGCGCTCGCCAGCTGTTGCTTGAGCTGGGCCAGTTCGGCCTGCTGGGCAACGGCATTCTTGTGACCGTGCAGATAGAGACCGCCGGTCAGGCCAAGGGCCAGCAGGATGGCGACCCCTCCCAGTACGGCACCGGAGCGGCTCTTGTTGCCATTGACCGCAGCGGTCGGCTGGGGCTTTACCTGGGATTCTTGTTGTTCTGTCATTCCATCTTCCTCAGTTCCAGTGCGGCCGTCAGGGCCTGGTTGGATGCACCTTGGGCAATCGTGATATGGATAAAGCCCGCTGCGCTGGCCATCTCGGCCACGCGCGGGCTGGGGACCACCAGCAGGCGGTCAAAAAGCCAGGGCCGCTGGTGGTCGGGAACCAGCTCCAGCAGCCGTTGCAGCAGTTCACCACTGGTAATGAGCAGGCTGTCCAGCCCGGCTGCCTGCCAGTGGCGGGTTAATGTCTCCCCGTCCAGCTCGGGGTAGTGGCGCTCATAGGCCGCACAATAGTGCACCAGAGCACCGCGTGAGGCCAGTGTGCTGGCGATGAGATCCCGCCCGCCATTGCCGCGCAGGATCAGCACCCGTTTGCCTGCTACCTGCTGCAGGGCGGGCAGGGCCAGCAGCCCTTCGCTGCGCGGGTCATCCGGGCAGCTTGCCGTGATGCCTATGGCTGCAAACGCATCTGCGCTGGCCTGACCCACCGCAAAGAACTCAATATGTGGCCAGGTCTGACCAGTTTGCAACAGAAAATCGTGTGCAAAATGAACGGCATGAATGCTGACAGCAATAACCGCGTCAGCACTGCGCAGCAGGTCGGGCAGGAGAGGGAGTTCGCTGCCCGCCACGGTTTCCAGCAGCGGGCAGCAGAGTGGTGCATGGCCGTGCTGGCGCAACAACTGCACCAGATCGGCGGCCTGAATGGCCGGACGCACCACCAGCGGGGTCATGCGCGGTAGACCTCGGCCAGGATCTCGTCGGCACCGGCGGCCAGCAGGCGCTGGGCCAACTGCTCGCCGAGGGCCTCACCATCGGCCAGCGGGCCGCGGATCTCGTCACGGATTACCTGGCTGCCATCCGGGCTGCCCACCAGACCGCGCAGCCAGATCTGCTCGCCTTCGACCAGTGCGTAGGCACCGATAGGCACCTGACATCCCCCTTGCAGAGCGCGGTTCATGGCTCGCTCGGTCAACACCCTGGCGCGGGTCTCGGCGTGCTCCAGCGGCGCCAGCAGAGCGTGCAGCTCAACGTCGTCGAGGCGGCATTCGATGCCGACAGCCCCCTGACCGTTGGCGGGCAGACTCTGCTCCGGTTCGATAAAGGCGGTGATGCGGTGCGCCATCTCCAGTCGTTTCAGACCGGCGGCGGCGAGGATGATGGCGTCATACTCACCGGCATCCAGCTTGGCGAGGCGGGTGTTGACGTTGCCACGCAGGTCGCGGATCACCAGATCCGGGCGCGCAGCGCGCAGCTGGCACTGGCGACGCAGGCTGGAGGTGCCGACGACGGCCCCTTGCGGCAGTTCGGCAATGGCCTTGACGCGGTTGGAGACGAAAGCGTCGCGGGGATCTTCCCGCTCGCAGATGGTGTGCAGACCGAGCCCCTCGGGGAACTCCACCGGAACGTCTTTCATGGAGTGAACGGCGATATCGGCCCGTCCTTCCAGCATGGCGGTCTCCAGCTCCTTGACGAACAACCCCTTGCCACCGACCTTTGCCAGCGGGGTATCGAGGATCTTGTCACCCTGAGTGCTCATGGGCACCAGTTCGACCTGCAACTGCGGGTGCAGGGCTTCGAGCCGGTCTTTGACAAAGTTGGCCTGCCACAGGGCCAGCGGGCTCTTGCGAGTGGCAATTTTCAGGGTTCGGGCTGCCATATCAATCAGTTGTTTCATTTTTAGAAGGAAATCGATATTACCATCCTTTGCCCGGGCTTTCATGGCGGAGCCGGCAAAAGCGGGGCCAAGCTCAAAAATGCATGCTGAAAATGATTTTCATTAAGCAAGAGGTGTTGATTAATTCATTGAATGTATTGGAATTTAATGATTTCCCCTGATACTTGATGTGGTCATACCAGAAATAATCTGGCGTTTAGCTGAAGGCTTGTTTACCACCGCTGTTTGCATTGTTAACATGATCACACTTTTTTGACGTATCCCCCTTTTGGTGCGTCATTTTCACTTAGGTGATAGGCAGGGCATTGCAGGAACACATCGATACGCTGGTTGCGCGTTATGACGACATTACCCGTCTCAAGACGCAACGGGCGTTAGGCCTCATGAGTCGCTATGGGCAGCAGGTATTCCAACTGCTGCCTGTCATGCTGCACTTCAATCATCCCCTGCTGCCCGGTTATGTCTCCGGTGATGTCCCTCATGGCATCTGGAGCTTCAGCGCCACCGCAGAGCAGCAAGCCTTTATCGATGACCTCTGCCGCAACGCCAACTGTCAGAGCGGTCTGGCAACCCATGATCGAGCCATTCAGGGGCTCTACTCCATGGGCAGCACCTCCTCCATCGGTCAATGCTGTCACTCTGATCTCGATATCTGGGTCTGCCACGTGGCCGGTTTGTCGCAGGAGCGGCTCGATCTGCTGGAGCTGAAATGCCAGCAACTCTCCAAGTGGGCCGAACAGCGCGGGGTCGATCTCAACTTCTTCCTGATCCCGGAAGACAAGTTCCGCCAGACCAACGATGCCCAGATGCAGGGGGAGAGCTGCGGCAGTGCCCAGCACCTGCTGTTGCTCGACGAGTTCTACCGCAGTGCCATGCGTATCGCGGGCAAACGCTTGATCTGGTATCTGGTGCCCACCGAATGTGATGATCACTACGATGCGTATGTGAACGAGCTGTTCGAGAGCGGCAAGCTCAAGCAGGACGACTGGCTCGATCTCGGCAGTTTTGACCGTATTCCGGCCGAAGAGTATTTCGGCTCCGCCCTGTGGCAGCTCTACAAGGGGATCGACTCTCCCTACAAGGCGGTGCTCAAGTCGGTGCTGATGGAAGCCTACTCCCACGAGTATCCCAACACCCGCCTGCTGTCGATGATTGGTCGCGACTGGTTCCAGCACAACGAGGGGATGCACTACCGGCTCGACAACTACTGTCTGATGCTGGACAAGGTGACCAACTACCTCAAGTCTATCGGCGACATGGCGCGGCTCGATCTGGTGCGCCGCTGCTTCTACCTCAAGGTGTGCGACGGTCTCAGCCATCCCAAGGATGATCACTCCCCCGAGTGGCGCCGTGAGCAGATGAGCCAGCTGGTTTCCTACTGGGGCTGGAGTCAGGAAAAGCTCTATCAACTCGATCATCGCCACGAGTGGAAGATCGAAGAGGTGAAGATCGCTCACGCCGAGCTGCTGGAAGCCCTGATGCAGAGCTACCGCAACCTGATCCAGTTCGCTCGCCGCAACAACATCAGCGAGTCGATCAACCCGGAAGATATCGGCATTCTGTCGCGCAAACTCTACGCCGCGTTCGAGAGCCTGCCGGGCAAGGTGCAGCGCATCAACCTCAAGATCGCGCCGGATCTCAGCGAGCCGGATCTCAGCTTCGTGCAGGTGCCTCACGGTCGCCTCAACCGCGCTGGCTGGTATCTCTACAAACATTCGCTGGAGCCGGTGGACATCATTGGCCGCGCGCCGCTGGAGTTCAACGGCTACATCAGCAAGCTGGTCTCCTGGGCCTACTTCAACGATCTGCTGACCTCCCAGTCGCGGGTGCACCTGTTCAATCAGGGCTCGGATCTGCACATCGACAATCTGCACCAGTTCTGCCGCGATCTCTCCGGCTGCTTCCCCGAGAAGTACCCGCTGGCCACCAACCTGGCCCTCAGCCGGCCGTGCGAGATCCGTCAGCTCTCCATCTTCCTCAACCTAGAGATGGACCCGACCAGTCACTGGGTAGGTCAGGTGATCGAATTTGACGCCAACACCGTGGATGTCTTCTCGTTCGGCCGCAATCAGGAGTGTCTGGTCGGCTCGGTGGATCTGGTCTATCGCAACTCCTGGAGCGAGATCCGTACCCTGCACTTCCAGGGGGATGAAGCCGTGGTCGATGCCCTCACCACCATCCTCGGCAAGATGCATCAGGATGCCGCCGCCCCCGAGATGATCGAGGTGTTCTGCTACAGCCAGCACTTCCGCTCTCTGGTGCGCTCCCGCTTCCAGACGCTGGTGGCGGAGTGTATCGATTTGCGCCTTGCCCGCGACAAGCAGCAGCTGGTCAAGACCATGGCCCTTGGCCGCGAGAAGTACGGCATCTTCTTCGAGCGGCGCGGGGTGTCGGTGAAGAAGCTGGAAAACGCCATCGATTTTTACCGTCACATCTCCCACAACAAGCTGGATCACCTGCCGCTGCGGCTCGACAAGACCCATAGCCAGCATCTGCCGAGCATCGTCGATGCCTACGCCAGCGAAGGCTTGGTGCAGTTCTTCTTCGATACCCGGGATGCGGGCACCAACATCTATATCCTCGATGAGGCAAACCGGGTGGAGATCTACCAACACTTTGCCGGCAACAAGGATGAGCTGGTGGCGGGGGTCAACCGCTTCTACACCTCCAATCACGAGCGGTTCAGCGATGATGGGCAGTTCATCAACTTCAACCTGCCGCAGTACTACGAGATAGTACAAGTGAATGGCGAGCTGGATGTGATCCCCTATCGCAGTCAGGGCACTCTGCGCGAACAGGTGCCGCCCGCTCGGGAAGTGGGTTGACCCGTCAGTTGGAATCGCCATAAAAAACGGCCTGCAGATGCAGGCCGTTTGCTTTTGCGGTTGTTCAGGCGCCGAGACGAGCCAGCAGCCAGCTGCGAATGTCGCCGAGCTGCGGACGGCAGATCTCGTGACGCATCGGGTACTCGTGCCACTCGGGGGCGAGCCCGGCATTTTCCAGCCGGTTCTTGGCATCCCAACCGAGCGACAGGCTCACCACATCGTCATAGATGCCGTGCATGTAGCAGATGGGCAGGGTGCGAGCAGCCTCGCTCATCTCGCCGAGCAGCTTGTCGGGGGCGGCCAGATAGGTGGACATGCAGAGCAGGCCCGCCAGCGTTGCCTGATAGCGCAGCGCGGTGAAGGAGGCAATTACCCCGCCCTGTGAGAAACCTGCCAGTACAATATGCTCGGGGGCAAACCCGTCGGCCACCAGCTGATCTAGCAGGGCGGCAATCTGGTCGGCCGATTCACGGACATGGGACTCCACGGCCCGCTCGGCAGGATCCTCGAAGCTCCTGATGTCGTACCAGCCGCGCATCTTGTAGCCCATGTTGATGGTGATGGGGCGCTCGGGGGCATCCGGCAGCAGGTGACGCACCGGTAAGTCAGCAGGCAGATCCAGCGCGTCCACCAACGGGGCGAGGCCGGCGCCGGAATCACCCAGCCCGTGCAGCCAGATCACCGCGTGACGGGCGCCCTGCGGGTGCAGGTCGATCATGGGAACACCACCTCTTCGCCCGCTTGGGCGGTGCAGGATTGGCTCAGCAGCGCCTTGAGCTCGTGGCCGAAGCGGTTGTCGATCCAGGTGTCACCCTGCAGTTCGAAGTGGAAGCCGTTCTCGCGGGTGGCGACCCAAATCTGGTGCAGCGGCTCCTGCTTGTTGATGATGACCTTGGTCTTGTTCTCGAAAGAGAGGGTCAATACGCCGCCGTTGCGTTCGCAGTCGATATCCGGATACCCCTCGTCGAGCGTGTCTTCCACATATTGGAAAAAGGCGTCGGTCAGGGCGTGATACTCGTGATCCTTCATCGGTTTATCCTGTTGCTTTTAACAATGTGAGTGCGATTATAGAGGGCCAAAAAATTTTTCGCAGCGAACCATTATGATCACCCAGTTCACCAAGTGTCTGCTTGCCACTCTTCTGTCCCTCGGGTTGGCCGCGTGCGGTCTGAAGGGGCCGCTCTATATGCCGCCCCCCGAGCAGCCACAGAGCCAGAGTACACTGCAAGCAGTACCGCCTGCGACCTCCGAGGCTGCCACCGAGGCCGCGCCGCACTAATGCCGCACCCATTCTAGGAAGGAACCGCCCCCTTGGATCACTTTAACTACGACGCCGACGGCCAGCTTCAGGCCGAGCAAACCTCGCTGCAACAGCTTGCCGAGCAGTACGGTACCCCGCTTTACGTCTACTCCCGTGCGACCCTCGAGCGCCACTGGCACGCCTTCGACAAGGCCGCTGGCGATATTCCCCATCTGATCTGCTACGCGGTGAAGGCCAACTCCAATCTGGCGCTGCTCAACCTGCTGGCCCGTCTGGGCTCGGGGTTTGACATCGTCTCCGGTGGCGAGCTGTCGCGGGTGCTGGCGGCGGGCGGTGATCCGGCCAAGGTGGTCTTCTCCGGTGTAGCAAAGAGCGAAGCGGAGATGCGCCTCGCGTTGGATAAAGAGATCCTCTGTTTCAATCTGGAGTCGGAAGCAGAGCTGGAGCGCCTCAATCGGGTGGCGGGCAGCATGGGCAAGAAGGCTCGCGTCTCGGTGCGGGTCAATCCGGATATCGATGCCGGTACTCACCCCTATATCTCCACTGGCCTCAAGCAGAACAAGTTCGGCATTCCCATCGAGCTGGCGCCCGCCATCTATCGCAAGGCGGCTGCGATGGCGAACATCGAGATTGTCGGGGTGGATTGCCATATCGGCTCGCAACTCACTGAATTGAATCCCTTTATGGAAGCGGCTGACAAGTTGCTGCGGCTGATCGATGGTCTAGCGGCGGAAGGCATTCATATCCATCATCTGGACGTGGGTGGCGGCCTTGGGGTCAACTACGGTTCCGAGCAGCCCCCCCATCCGACCGAGTATGCCGAAGCGCTCAAGCAGAAGCTGGCGGGCCGGGATCTGACCCTGCTGTTCGAGCCGGGCCGTGCCATCGTCGCCAATGCCGGCGTGCTGCTGACCCGGGTCGAGTACCTCAAGCCGGGCGAGACCCGCAACTTCGCGCTGATCGATGCCGGCATGAACGACATGCTGCGCCCCTCGCTCTACGGCGCCTGGATGAACATCATCGAAGTGGATAGTCGTGCCGGCCATGCTCCCGCGATCTATGACGTGGTGGGCCCGGTGTGCGAGACCGGCGACTTCCTCGGCAAGGAGCGCACCCTGGCCATTGCCGAGGGCTCCCTGCTGGCAGTGCGTTCGGCCGGAGCCTACGGCTTTACCATGTCATCCAACTACAACACCCGTCCGCGCGCAGCCGAAGTGCTGGTGGATGGTGCCGAGGCGCACCTGATCCGCGAGCGTGAGCAGTTGGCCGATCTCTGGCGCGGTGAGCACCTGCTGCCCTGATGCAGTAGATAGAGATGACAGAATTTTACAGCCCTAACAGCACAGGAATGCACGATGTTGATAGATTTTTCCAAGATGCATGGCTTGGGCAACGACTTCATGGTGGTGGATGGCGTCACCCAGAAGGTATTTTTCAGCAATGACGTCATCAAGAAGCTGGCAGATCGCCACTTCGGGATCGGCTTTGACCAGCTGCTGCTGGTGGAGCCGCCCTATGACCCTGAACTCGACTTTCACTATCGCATTTTCAATGCCGATGGCAGCGAAGTGGAGCAGTGTGGCAATGGTGCCCGCTGTTTTGCCCGTTTCGTGCGTCTCAAGGGGCTGATCAACCGGGATCGCATCGCGGTCAGTACCGCCCGGGGTCGCATCGTGTTGCAGCTGGAGGGGGAGAATCAGGTCACGGTCAACATGGGTGTTCCCCAGTTTGAGCCGGGCAAGATCCCGTTCCGGGCCCAGAAGGCAGAGAAAACCTATCTGTTGCGGGCGCAGGAGCATACCGTGATGTGTGGCGTGGTCTCCATGGGCAATCCCCACTGCGTCATCGAGGTGCCTTCGGTCGCCGATGCGCCGGTCGAGACGCTCGGTGCCATCATGGAGCGCCACGAGCGTTTTCCCGAGCGGGTCAACGTCGGTTTCATGGAGATGGTCAATGCCACCGAGATCAAGCTGCGGGTGTTCGAGCGGGGCTGTGGCGAGACCCTGGCCTGCGGCACCGGTGCCTGTGCTGCGGCGGTGATTGGCATCAGTCAGGGCAAGCTCAAGGAGCGGGTCACCGTCAGTCTGCCGGGCGGCAAGCTGACCATCGCCTGGAAGGGGCCGGGCCAGCCGGTCTATATGACAGGTCCCGCCGAGCATGTGTTTGACGGCCAGATAGAGGTTTAGCCGATAAAGGTTCAGGTACGGGGGGCGTTGGCCCCCTTTGCCCATGATGTCGGGGCAGCGAGCCCCATTTCTCTGATGGATCAACCAATTTATGAGCGAACTCAAACGGCAGGAGCAATCGGTGGATGAAGCCACTGTGCTGGAGTACCTGGCCCGTTATCCCGAGTTTTTCCAACGCCATGCCGCCGTGCTGGACCGGATCCGCATTCCCCATGAACGCAAAGGGTCGGTCTCGCTGGTCGAGCGCCAGCTGGAGCGCCAGCGCGAGCGGATCGAACAGCTGGAGCAGGAGATCACCGAATTGATGGGGATCGCCAGCGAGAACGAGCGGATCTTTCGGGTCTATGCCGATCTCTACGGCGAGCTGTACGGCTGCCAGACCCTGTTCGAGGTGAGTGCCGTGATGGGCAAGGCCTTTGTCCAGCGACTGCGCCTGACCGGGTTGCGACTCTGGCTCAATCCCAAGAAGTTTACCCTGAGCGGGCCCGAGCAGCGTTTTTTGGCACAGGGCAAGCAGCTCGAATCCCTGCTGGGTCAGCGTTTGCCGGGGCAGGATTACTACTTTGGCCGCCTGAGCCAGAGCGAGAAGCAGGCGCTGTTTGGCCACG
Source organism: Aeromonas sp. s13 (assembly GCF_040907905.1). Lineage (NCBI taxonomy): Bacteria > Pseudomonadati > Pseudomonadota > Gammaproteobacteria > Aeromonadales > Aeromonadaceae > Aeromonas > Aeromonas sp. s13. Next base: position 43,280 of record NZ_JBFOCS010000040.1, read on the forward strand.
ATGTGCTGGTCAACTCGGTGGCCCTGATGCGGCTCGGCGATCTCGGTGTGCTGGCCTTCGCCAGCTCGGATCCCGGCCACTTTACTCCCCACAACGACACCCTGCTGCTGGGCCAACTGGGGCGCCTGCTGCAACTGCGTCTGCCCGAGTTGACTCATGGCTAGAACACCGGCCAGGGCGCCCGCCAAAGCTCCCGTCGTCGCACCGCCACTGCCTGCGGCACTGGCGGACGAGCTGGCGGCCTTTATCGAATACCTGAGGGTCGAGCGTCAGCTCAGCCCTCATACTCGCAATAACTATCAAGCCCATCTGGAGGCGATGACCGCCGAGCTGGTGGCCCTGGGGCTCACTGATTGGGGTCGGCTCGAGGCGAGTCAGGTGCGCACTCTGGTGACCCGGATGCACAAGGCGGGCCTTGCTCCTCGTTCCCTTTCCACCAAGGTCTCGGCCCTGCGCAGCTTTTGCGACTGGCAGGTGCGGCAGGGGCGGCTGACCGCCAATCCGGCCCGCGGCATCGTCACCCCCAAACAGGGGCGGCCGCTGCCGAAAAACCTCGATGTGGACGAGATGCACCAGCTGCTCAACATCACCGACGAGCAGGATCCGCTGGCGGTGCGGGATCGCGCCATCATGGAGCTGATGTACTCTTCAGGGCTGCGTCTGGCCGAGCTGGTGGGGATCAATCTGGTGGATCTGAAGCTCGACGACCGCCAGCTCAAGGTGACTGGCAAGGGCTCGCGGGAGCGGGTGCTGCCCATCGGCCGGATGGCGGTCGAGTGGCTGCAGAAGTGGCTCAAGGTGCGCCCGCTGCTGGCCGGTGATGAGAGCGAGGCGCTGTTTGTCTCCAGCCGCAAGCAGCGGCTGTCGGCCCGCTCGGTGCAGGCCCGCCTTGATGGCTGGGGCAACAAGCAGGCGCTCAACGCCCACGTCCATCCCCACAAGCTGCGCCACAGCTTCGCCACCCATATGCTGGAGTCCTCCGGCGATCTGCGGGCAGTGCAGGAGCTGCTGGGTCATGCCGACCTCTCTACCACCCAGATCTATACCCACCTCGACTTCCAGCATCTGGCCAAGGTTTACGACAGCGCCCACCCCAGGGCCAAGCGTGACCCGGATGCGCAGGACGATGAATAACGGGCCATGAGCCCCCGTTGCAGAGGAGAGTCCATGCACTTCTATCGCCGCTGGCAGCCGGTTGCTGCCATCTCGTTTGACCTCGATGACACCCTCTATGACAACGGCCCTGCCATCGTGCGTGCCGAGCAGTGGATGCTGAGCCATCTACGCAGCGAATATCTGGCCACCGCCATGCTCGACAAGCCACGCTGGCTGGAGTTAAAACGCGCCGTGTTGCTGGCCAACCCCGAGCTGCGCCACGATGTCAGCCTGGCGCGCCAGCAGACCATCCGTACCGCGATGGTCGAGGGGGGGATGGCCGACCAGCAGGCCAGTCGCGAGGCGGAGCAGGTGTTTGCTGCGTTTCTGGCAGAGCGCTCGAAGATCGAGGTGAGCGAGTCCACTCATCAGCTGCTGGCCAGACTGGCTGAACGCTATCCGCTGGTGGTGATCACCAACGGTAATCTGGATCTGGTTCAGGCTGGGCTGGATCGCTACTTCTCGCTGGTCTGCAAGGCGGGGGCGGGCGCCAGGATGAAACCGGCACCGGATATGTTTGAGCAGACCCGCAGCGCCCTCAAGCTGCCAGCGGAGCGGATCCTCCATGTGGGGGATAATCCCGAGACCGATGTGCTGGGTGCCCGTTTGCACGGCTTTCGCGCCGCCTGGCTCAACGAGCGGCAGCAACCGTGGCAACAGCTGCAACTGTTGCCGGACGTGGAGCTGACGGCACTGGAGGAGCTGGCCGAGCTGCTGCTCTGATGGCGCTGGCGGGTGGCCCGGCTCAGGCGGTAATGGCTGTCATCGAATAGCGATATATGGCAAGGGGCTACGCCCGCTATTTGCGACAAACCAGCCCGAGCAGGGTGTAGCGGTCGCGCTGGTTGACGCGGCAGTAACTGATGCCGACGGGCAGCGCCTGCTGCAGGGTGATGGCGCTGTTCTGATAGCGGCAGACCAGATAGAGCGGGCGCAGGCTGCTATCGAGCTGGCTCCAGTAGTGGATCTCGTCGCTGTCGCCATTATCCGGTTTGAGTTGGGCCAGTTCGGCAGGATCTCCATCGAACAGGGCCAGATTATCGAGCCGGTGGCTGAGGGTTTCGTTCGGTTTGCCATCGTCATTGCGGGTGAACGCCTGCCAGCCCTGCTGCGGGGTCAGCAGCTGCTGTCGAGTCTCGATGGTGGCGGGACAATCAAATTGCAGGCTGGCGGCAAGGGCCAGGGTGGTCAGTAACATGGCTGCGGTTCTCTCTTCATGTCCTCAATACGATGTCATGCTACGTCATCTTCCGCCGAACAGCTTCATCAGTTTATCAAGCAGATCAAGCGGTTGTGGTGGCTGTTTCATGGCTTCCGCCTCCCGCTCCAGCAGCGCCCGCTGCTCCTGCTGGCGGTCGCTCAGCACCCGGTAGAGGGGCTCGACCAGCGCCTCGCGCTGCATCACCAGCTCCTGAAACATTCCCTGATTGATGCGATAGGTTTCGACGGTGGCCACCGCCCGTACCGTGAAGGAGCTGGGCTCGCCGGTGAGCAGGCTCAGTTCGCCAAAAAAGTCTCCCGCGTTGAGCGTACCAAGCTTCAGCTCTCGTCCCTCGACATTGACCACCATCTCGGCTTCCCCTTTGACCAGCACGAACAGCCAGCTGGAGACATCTCCCTGCTCCAGCATGATGTCGCCGCTGACGAAGGGGGCGAACTTCACCTGATCGGCCAGCTGGAGCAGCTCGTTCTCCTGCAACATGGCAAACAGCGGCAGCTTGCGCAGGGTATCGGTTCGTTCGGCAGTGTGGCGCTTGTGGCGAGCATCCAGATGCTGCTTCTCCTTGGCCATAAAGACGTTGAAGATCGGCGGGGTGAGGCGGCGATCGTTGCGGCGCAGGGCGGCATCGATCAGGCTGCGCACCATGGAGTCGGTCGGATCGTCGCGAGCCAGATCGGTCAGCCAGTAGCGCACCGCATAGCGGGCAATCCCTCCTTCGACGTTCATCAACAGGCAGTCCGGTTGCGGGTGCTTGGCGACACAGGGGAGCTTGGTCTCCCGCAGGGATTTCTCGATCAGCGCGATGATCTGGGTCGGCAGGGTATCCAGCGTCAGATCGAACCAGACCCAGCGCCGCCACTGCAAGGGTTCGCCACGGCGACGCCCGAGCACGGTGAAGCGCTGTTTAAGCAGGTGGCTGTTGGGGATGACCACAGTCTCCCAGTTGCGGGTTTCGATGGTGGTGGCACGCCAGTTGATCTCCACCACCCGGCCCTGGGTGGTATCCACTTGCAGCCAGTCACCGATGGCGATGGAGTTGTCGAGCTGAATGGAGACCCCGGCCAGCAGGTTGCCCAGGGTGTCCTGCATGGCGAAGGCGATGACTGCAGTGATCACCGCCGAGGTGGTGACTATCTCCCCGAGCGCCATGCCGGAGGCGTAGAGGCGAAACAGACCCCAGCCGATATAGCCGATGGTGATGACGATATCGGCGATGATCCGCGGGATCCGCACATGGCAGAGGGGGAGCAGAAACTCGAACAGCAGGATCCCCCATATCTTGACCAGTATCAGGCCGGCCAAGAGGGTGGAGATCTCGATCAGCAATTGATGGGGCAGCGGCAGTTTGAACCAGCCCCCTTCCAGCTGGATCAGCAGGATCACCACCGCGCTAATCATCACGAAACTGAGCTCGGAGAGCAGCTCCCGTCGCTGTCCCGGACGGCGCCAGAAGTGGATCAGCATCAGGGAGAGGGTGAGCAGGGTCCAGAACGGGTGTTCGCCAATCCAGATCAGCGTCGGTAGCGCGGTGAGGTTTTCGCCAGCCATAGCAGCACCTTATTGTGGTTTTATTTCCAGCATAGCTGCTGCGGCGCGGGGAAATGGTGCGTTGGGGCGGCAATTTATTTATCCTGTACAGAACCGGGCAAAGGAGTGCGATTGAGTGAAATTTTCAAAGAAAATCATCTGTTTGATGGCCCTGTTTCCATTAGCTGGCTGCGACCTGCTGACCGAGAAGTATCGGGTCGAATTCCGGGATGGCTCCTGGCGTGAAATAGCCATTACCCCCTTCTCCAGCGAGGCGCGCTGGCGTGAGGGGTGTGCCACCGGCGAGGTGCTGAGTGACATGAAGGTGCCCATCAAGCGGGGTGACACGGTCAATGGCCGCGAGCAGTTGCTGATCGGTGGCGAGAAGTTCGAGCTGGATGACAACAACCTCTACCGTAGCAACGGCATGGTGTTTGGCCATTCGCCTGACCATATCCAGCGTGGGCTCAAGGGGATGGATATCTGCCGTACCCTGCGCCCCGAGCGGGGCGGACTGCCCAAGCTCAAGGCGCGCGGGTTTGGCGACTGAATCGATGAGGGATTAACTAGCCGCCATCAATGCACTGCGTTGGCGGCAGGCATCGCCAAAGGCTTGAAAGATCTTGATGGAGTGGGGGTTTTCATTGGCCTTCCACTCCGGATGCCACTGCACTGCCAGCAAAAAGGGTGACAGTGCGGGAGCATGAAGCGCCTCGATCAGCCCATCTTCGGCGTGGGCCAACGGCTCCAGACCCTTCCCCAACCGGTTGATACCCTGTCCATGCAGGGAGTTGACCTGAATCTGTTCTTCCCCCATCAGCTTGGCAAACCAGCTGCCTGGCAGCAGTTTGATCTGATGGCTCGGCCCATACTGCTCGTCGACCGGATCGTCGGCATCCTCCCGGTGATCGTCATAACCCGGCTCGCTGTAGACCTTCTGATGGATGTCTCCCCCCAGCGCTACGTTGATCTCCTGCATGCCGCGGCAGATCCCGAGGATCGGCAAGCCACGGGCGAGCGCCCCCTTGATGAGGGGCAGATCGAACAGGTCGCGATCCCTGTCTTGCTGTTTTTCCGGCGTGAGGTTCTCCTGGCCGTAAAGGGCTGGATCGATATTGGAGCCGGCGCCGCTCAGATAGATGCCGTCAGCCAGATCCAGATACTGCTCCAGATCGGCGGTGCCGCAGCAGGTGGGAACCAGCAGCGGGACGCAGTCGCTTATCTCCACCAGCGGCATGATGTATTTGTGGGTCATCACCTGATAGGCGTGGCCGTTGCGGGGCTGGGCGCCCATGGTCATCAGCACGACAGGTTTACGGGTGGCGGGAGGCTGGGGATTTGGCATAGGGCACCTTGATTATCCTTGGCGTTGAAGTCTCATCCTGCGCCTTGGGCAGGCCCTTGCAAACCGACAGGGCAAGGGCATGCCTCAAGGCATGGTCATGGGATCCCGCGTCGGGCCTGGTGGCAGAATCGTTGGTCAGTCTGGGCAGCGACGGCATGGATCCTCTCTTCAGTCTGCCAAGGCCGTTCAATATGTCAAACAAAATGATACCAAGTTGTTAACGGATTTGTCTTGAACTGCTCTGAAGCGGCGATTTAACGGGGTTGTTGAGATGGGCCGTTATGGCTGGGGTAGCAAAATGGTGGATATATTAAACGTGCAGGGATGGCGGGGTATGGGGAGAGGAAAAGGCATCAATAGAAGCACGCCTCCCCGAGGGGAGGCGTGTTTCGGGGATCACAGCAGGTCTTCGATCTCGCCGCGCAGATACTGATACATCTCGCGGTAGGCGACCGGCGGCTTGTTCAGCTCCCGCTCCTTGTTGGCGGAGCGGATCAGCTGGCGCAGCTTCTGGCGATCCAGCTCGTGGAACTGGGACATCAGCTCATTGAGGGCGCTGTCACCTTCGGTGATCAGGCGCTCGCGCCACTGCTCCAGGCGATGCAGGCGTGCATTCACGGTGGAGTGACGGTTCTTGATGATGGAGAGCGCTTCGGCAATCGGCTCGATATCGCGGCTGCGCATCAGGCGGCCGATGAACTGCAGATGGCGACGGAAGGACTCATCCTTCTTCGGCTTGAGTTTGCGACCCAGCTCGACAGCTTCTGCAAGCTCTTCATCCAACGGGATTTTTTCCAGCTCGCTGTGGCTGAGGGAGACGATCTCTTCCCCCATTTTCTGCAATGCTTCGGCATCGCGCTTGAGCTGGCTCTTGCTGGGGCCCCAGTCTTCGAACTCGTTGTCGTCTTGATATTGACTCATCGGTCTCTTGATTCCTGTCATTCACGTTTGGCGGATATGTTACCAGCTTCTCCCGCTGGGCGCAGGGGTCTGATATGCTTACCCCCCTTTCCTTCTTTCATACAGATGTGAGTTATGGATCAGCAAGACCAAATCCGCCAGGATCAAGCCCATCTCGAGGCCGTGGTTGCCGAAGCCCTGGAGATAGCCAAAGGACTGGGCGCCTCGCTGGCCGAAGTCTCCATCAGCAAGCAGACCGGGTTGTCGGTGAACACCCGGGGTTGTGAACTGGAAAGCATTGAATTCAATAAGGATGGCGCCCTCGGTATCGCCGTCTATCGCGATGGTTGCAAGGGATCCTCCTCGACCACCGATCTGAGCAAACCCGCCATTCGTGCCGCCGTTGAAGCGGCCATCGAGATTGCTCGCCATACCTCGGCCGATGATTGCGCCGGTCTGGCGGACGCCGAGCTGCTGGCCTGGGATGCCCCTGATCTGCAACTGTGCCACCAAATCGAACTGGATCCCCAGCGCGGGATCGAACTGGCCATCGAGTGCGAGCGATTCGCTCTGGGCCGCGATGCCCGCATCAAACACTCCGACGGTGCCGGTTTCTCCAGCCATCTTGGCATCAAGGTCTACGGCAACAGCCATGGCTTCGTCAAAGGCTACGCGGCGTCGCGCAACTCCCTGAGCTGCGTGCTGATCGGCGAGCAGGATGGCGATATGCAGCGGGATTACGGCTACTCCTCCAGCCGTACCCTCGACGGGCTCTGGAGTCCGCAGCGCATTGCCGACGAAGCCGTTGAGCGTACCGTCTCCCGCCTCGGCGCCCGCAAGATCTCTACCCGTCACGCGCCTGTGCTGTTCCACCCGGACACAGCCTCCGGTCTGTGGGGCCATCTGGTGATGGCCATCAGCGGTGGCAACCTCTATCGCAAGTCGAGCTTCCTGCTCGACAAATTGGGCAAGCAGATCCTGCCAGAGTGGCTCACCATTCAGGAGTTCCCCCACCTGCTGGGCGGGCTTGCCAGTACCCCGTTCGATGGCGAAGGGGTGCGTACCCGCGACATGGATATCATCCGTAACGGCGAGCTGATGAGCTGGCTGCTGACTTCCTACTCCGCTCGCAAGCTGGGGCTGACTACTACGGGTCATGCCGGTGGCATCCACAACTGGCAGGTCTCCAATACTGGCCAGGATTTTCAGGGCATGCTTAAAGAGATGGGCACCGGTCTGCTGGTGACCGAGCTGATGGGGCAGGGGGTCAATATCGTCAATGGAGACTACTCCCGCGGCGCTGCCGGTTTCTGGGTCGAGAATGGCGAAATAGCCTATCCGGTCGAAGAGATCACCATCGCCGGCAATCTGGCCGAGATGTTCAGCCATATCGTGGCGGTGGGTCGTGACGAGGATGAGCGCTCCAGTCTCAAGACCGGCTCGGTGCTGGTAGAGAATATGAAGCTGGCGGGCCACTGATCCCGGTTTCAACAGAACCGAAACCATGAAAAAGGCCCCCTCGCCAACGCGAGGGGGCCTTTTTATCGGCCAGCGATCAGGGGGCTATCAGCCCTTGATGCGTTCGATGCGGCCACCCAGACCCTGCAGCTTCTGCTCGATGTCTTCGTAGCCACGGTCGATGTGATAGATACGGTCGACGATGGTGGAGCCTTCGGCCACGAAGCCGGCCAGTACCAGACTGGCGGAGGCGCGCAGATCGGTCGCCATCACCTGAGCACCCTTGAGTTGCTCGGTGTCACGGCAGATGGCTACGTTGCCCTGCAGTTCGATGTCTGCGCCCATCCGTACCAGCTCGGGAACGTGCATGAAGCGGTTCTCGAAGATGGTCTCGGTGACCATGCCGGTGCCTTTGGCGACGGCGTTCAGCACGGTGAACTGTGCCTGCATGTCGGTCGGGAAGGCCGGGTAGGGGGCAGTCTTGATGGTGACCGGCTTGAGGGTGCGGCCAGTCATGTCGAGGGTGATCCAGTCTTGACCCTTCTCAATCAGGGCGCCAGCCTCTTCCAGCTTGACCAGTACCGCTTCCAGCAGGGTCGGGTCGGTCTTGCGGCAGGTGATCTTGCCGCCAGTGACCGCTGCGCCCACCAGGAAGGTCCCGGTTTCGATGCGGTCAGGCTGCACGCTGTAGTTGCCGCCGTGCAGACGCTCGACACCGTCGATGGTCAGGGTATCGGTGCCCGCGCCCTGGATCTTGGCGCCCAGAGTATTGAGGAAGTTGGCCAGATCGACCACTTCCGGCTCGCGCGCGGCGTTTTCGATCACGGTGCGGCCATCAGCCAGGGTCGCAGCCATCATCAGGTTTTCGGTACCAGTCACGGAGACCATATCCATCAGGATGTGAGCGCCTTTCAGGCGGCCATCGACACGGGCCTTGATGTAACCATCTTCGATGGTGATCTTGGCACCCATCAGCTCCAGGCCGTGGACGTGCAGGTTGACCGGACGGGCACCGATGGCGCAACCGCCTGGCAGGGAGACATCAGCGGCGCCGAAACGGGCAGCCAGCGGGCCCAGCGCCAGAATGGAGGCGCGCATGGTTTTCACCAGCTCGTAGGGGGCGACATGGTTGTTCACCGCACCTGTCAGCACGGTGACGTTGCCGTTGACCTTGGTGGTGGCGCCCAGCATCTCCAGCAGCTTGATGGTGGTGCCCACATCTTTCAGGCGCGGCACGTTGGAGAGGTGTACCTCTTCATCACAGAGCAGGGTCGCGAACAGGATCGGCAGCGCGGCGTTTTTGGCGCCGGAGATGGTCACTTCGCCGTTGAGAGTACAACGACCATCGATTTTGAATTTGTCCATTTTTACTTCGTTACCAAATCAGGAGGGCAATAGGAATTTACGTTCGCGTTTCCACTCGGCGTCGGTGAACGCCTTGATGGAGAGGGCGTGAATGGCGTTGCTGGCGATCTTGTCCATCAGCGGGGCATAGATGGCCTGCTGCTTCTTGACCCGGCTCATGCCGTCAAACATGTCACCGACGGCGATCACTTGGTAGTGACTACCGTCCCCTTTGACATGGACTTCGGACAATGGCAGAGCCTCAAGGAGTATCGCTTCAATTTCAGAGACTTGCATTATGCGTCCTCAGTTGTGAGCGGGGTTGACTGAAACAGCCCGGCCACCCCGTAGAGGTTGGCCAGGGTATAGAAATCACTGGAGGCGCCCACCAGTTGCGGTGTGGCGCCTCGCGCTAATACGGCTTTGGCCCATTTGACCAGCAGGGCCAGTCCGGCGGAGTCGAGAGTGGTGACGCCGCCGAGCTCGAGCTGGTCGTCCTGCCACCATTCGGCGCGGCGTTGCCACAGGTCATTGACCTGTGGCGCCTGCAGCTCACCGCTGAGGGTCATGGTTTGAGTACCAGCGGCTTGGCGTTGTGTTCGCGCAACTGGGCGATCACCGCATCGATGCCGTTCTGGCGGATCAAACCGCCGAGCTCGCTCTGTTTGGCGGAGAGCAGGCTGATCCCCTCTGCCACCATGTCGAAGGCTTTCCATTCGCCGGTCTTGTTGTTCTTGCGCAGCTTGAACTCGAGGAAGATGTCCGGCTTGCCGGCCTCTTTCACGCTGACGTTGACGGCGGTGATGTTACCGCTGGGAGCTTTGCCCGGCTCGACCTTGACGGTCTGCTTGTCAAAATGGGCCAGCGCATCGGCGTAGGAGCTCACCATGTACTCGGTGAACACCTCGACGAAGGCATTGCGCTGCGCTTCGGTGGTCTCTTTAATCTGGTTGCCAAGCACCTTGTAGGCGGCGAAGCGGTTGTCCACATAGGGCAGCAGCTCTTCGCGGATGATCACCCGCAGGTGATCCGGATTGCTTTTCACCTGTGCTTGATCGGCTTTCAGGCGGGCAAAGGTCTGCTTGGCAGCCTGATCCACCAGCGCGTTGGGGTCGGTGGCATCGACTGCGGCCTGGGCAGACAGGGAAAAGAGCATGCTGGTCATCAGGCCCAGCAGCAGGGCGATTTTCTTGAACATGGTTACTCCTTCTTGCTGTCTGATTTGCTGTCGGAGGATTGGCTGTAGAGGAACTTGCCAATCAGATCTTCCAGCACGATGGCGGATTTAGTGTCTTCAATCAGGTCGCCATCCTTGAGCATCTCGGTGCCCATCTCCTCATCGCTGAAGCCGGGGGCCAGACCGATGTACTGCTCGCCGAGCAGACCGGAGGTGAGGATGGAGAGGGAACTGGTATCGGCAAACTCGCCAGCGCTCTTTTGCATCATCAGGGTCACTTCGGGCACCTGGGTTTTCGGGTCCAGTACGATGTCGCTGACCCGACCAACCACCACGCCACCGACCTTGATCGGCGAACGGACTTTCAGGCCGCCGATATTATCGAAATGCGCGCGCAGGGTATAGGTTTCTCCTTCCGGTTTGAAGCTCAAACCGGCCACTTGCAGGGCCAGTGCCAGAATGGCACCGATGCCAGCCAGCATGAAGGTGCCGACCAGGAATTCTACTTTGCTGAACTTCATCTTTACCTTATCCAAACATGACTGCAGTGAGTATAAAATCCAGGCCGAGCACGGCGAGGGATGAGTGGACCACGGTACGGGTCGTGGCCTGACTGATCCCGGCCGAGGTCGGCTTGGCATCATAGCCGTTAAAGAGCGCAATCCAGGTGACTACCAGGGCGAAAATCAGGCTCTTGATGGCGCCCTGCATGATGTCTTCATGCCAGTCGACGGAGGCCTGCATGGCAGACCAGAAGCCCCCTTCGTCCACGCCGAGCCAGTCCACGCCGACCAGCTTGCCGCCGAAGATGCCGATCAGGCTGAACATAAAGGCCAGCAGCGGCATGCTGATGACGCCAGCCCAGAAGCGGGGGGCAACCACCCGGCGCAGCGGGTCGACCGCCATCATCTCGAGGCTTGAAAGCTGCTCGGTGGCCTTCATCAGGCCAATTTCAGCGGTCAGGGCCGAACCGGCTCGGCCGGCAAACAGCAGTGCCGTGACCACAGGACCCAGCTCCCGCAGCAGGGAGAGGGAGACCAGCGGTCCCAGGCTCTGCTCGGCGCCGAAATCCTTCAATACGTTGTAACCCTGCAGCGAGAGCACCATGCCGATGAACAGGCCGGAGACCAGTATGATGGCCACCGACTGCACACCCACCACATAGAGCTGCTGGACAAGCAGCGGGAAGTGCTTGCGCGGCTCGGGTTTGCCCGCCAGCGCATGGAACAACATGATGGTGGCGCGACCGACGGAGCTGATAAACCGCACTCCGACCCGCCCCAGCTTGCTTATTTGACTTATCAACATCAGAGATCCTGTAGCAGATCGCCTGCCGGAAAATGAAACGGAACAGGACCATCGGGCAATCCTTTGAGGAACTGCTCGACTTCGGGATTGTGCTCCTCGCGCAGCTGATCCGGCGTACCGTGCGCCACCACCTTGCGATTGGCGATGATGTAGGCGTAATCGGCGATGCTCAGCACCTCTTTCACGTCGTGGGTGACGATGACGGAGGTGATACCTAGGGCATCGTTCAGCTCCTTGATCAGTTTGACCAGCACCGCCATGGTGATGGGGTCCTGCCCGACGAACGGTTCGTCATACATGATGAGGTCGGGATCCAGCGCAATTGCCCGTGCCAGCGCCGCCCGGCGCGCCATGCCGCCGGAGAGCTCGGAGGGCATCAGTTTCGCTGCGCCGCGCAAGCCCACTGCCTGCAGCTTCATCATGACGATGGTGTGGATCAGCTCCTCCGGCAGGCCGGAGTGTTCCCGTAGCGGGAAGGCCACGTTGTCGTAGACCGTCATGCCGGTAAACAGGGCGCCGCTCTGGAACAGCATGCTCATCTGTTTGCGCACTTCATAGAGGCGCGAACGGGAGAGGGTGGGGATATCTTCCCCGTCAAACAGAATGTGACCGGACTCCGGCTTGAGCTGGCCACCGATCAGCCGCAGCAGGGTGGTTTTACCGATGCCGCTCGGGCCCATGACGGCGGTTACCTTGCCACGAGGAATGGTCAGGTTGATCCCGTCGTACAACAGCCGATCTCCGTGACTGAAGGTCAGATCGGAGATGGTGATCAGGTCATTGTTCAAACAATTGTCCATCCGGTGTAAATGAGGTGCGAATTTTATGGGGTAGTCTAGGTCTAAGCAACAGCAAGGAACAACTATTGAACAGGCTGCAAGCCCATTTGCACGACAGTTTTCTGTAACAAAGTGCGTCATCGAGAGCGGGACTTGCCATCCGATTCGCTTATCCGGGCAGACTTTTTTATAATCCCGCAGCTAATTTCGGCCCGGAGCTGTGTCTTTATGTCTGTAAAGCCTGAGAAAGTGTCTGAACTGTTCGATTTTCGTCGTAGTGCCCGCGCGGTGCTGGACACAGAAAAGCAAGCCATTGATGGACTCTATCAGTATCTGAACGACGCCTTCGACAAGGCGTGCGAAATGGTGCTGCGCTGCGGTGGCAAGATAGTGGTCACCGGCATGGGCAAATCGGGCCATATCGGCAGCAAGATCGCCGCCACCCTCGCCAGCACCGGCACACCGGCCTTCTTCCTTCATCCGGGAGAAGCGAGTCACGGCGATCTGGGGATGATCTCCAGCGGCGACCTTATCATCGCCATCTCCAACTCCGGCGAGAGTGACGAAATCCTGGCCCTGCTGCCGGTACTCAAGCGCCGCGGCATTCCGCTCATCTGCATGACTGGCAATCCCGCCTCCACCATGGCCAAAGAGGCCAACGTGCATCTGTGCATCAAGGTGGAGAAAGAGGCCTGCCCGCTGGGTCTGGCACCCACTTCCAGCACCACGGCAACCTTAGTCATGGGCGATGCCCTGGCGGTCGCCCTGCTGGAAGCGCGCGGTTTTACCGCCGATGACTTCGCCCTCTCTCACCCGGGCGGGTCGCTCGGCAAGCGTCTGTTGCTGCGGGTTGGCGACTTGATGCACAGTGGCGATCTGTTGCCCCGGGTGGGGATAGATGCCACCATCAGCCAGGCGCTGCTGGAAGTGAGCCGCAAGGGGCTCGGTATGACGGCTGTGGTCGATGGCAATGGCCTGCTGGCCGGGCTCTTTACCGATGGCGACCTGCGCCGCATTCTTGACCAGCAGATCGATATCCATCACACCCCCATCAGCCGTGTGATGACGGCCAACTGTGTTACCGTAGGTCCAGAGATGATGGCTGCGGAAGCCGTCAAGCTGATGGAAACGAGAAAAATCAACGGATTACTGGTCGTGGATGAAGAGAAACGCCCGCTCGGCGCCTTCAATATGCACGACCTGCTGAAAGCCGGAGTAATTTGATGCAAAACGTACCGACCCTCTATGGTCCGGTGACGCGCAGCCAGTTTGAGAAGGCGGCGCAAATCCGCCTGCTGGTGTGCGATGTGGACGGGGTGCTCTCCAACGGCCTCATCTACATGGGAAACAACGGCGAAGAGCTGAAAACCTTCTGCACCCGCGATGGTGCGGGCATGCGAGCACTGCTCAATGCCGGGATCGAGATCGCCATCATCACCGGGCGCAACTCCCGTATCGTTAGCGATCGGATGAAAAGCCTGGGGGTGGCTCATGTGGTGCAGGGGGCTGATAAAAAGCTGCCTCACTTCGAAGCGCTGCTGGCCAAGCTGGGGCTGACTGCTGAACAGGCCGCCTATATGGGCGATGACACCATCGATCTGCCGGTGATGGCCGCTTGCGGCCTGGGTATCGCGGTGGCCGATGCCCATCCGCTGGTGCTGAGTCGTGCCGATATGGTGACCCGGCTTGGCGGTGGCATGGGCGCGGTGCGCGAGGTGTGTGACCTCATTTTGCAGGCGCAGGGCCACGACGATTATCAGCCCGAGGCCTCGGTATGAGCAGACAGACCCTGTTGTTTGCCCTGCTGTTTCTGGTCGCACTGGTTGCCTGGCAGTTGGGCAAGGTTGAGCTGGTGCCTGAGAGCGCCGTCAAAATCGAAAACTATCAGCCGGATTTTGTCGCCAAAGATCTGGTGACCACCCGTTTTGATATCAACGGCAAGCGCACCGAGCGGTTGGAGTCGACCTACGCCGAGTATTATCAAATCCTCGAGCAGGCCACCTTCGACAAGCCGGTGGTCTACATGTATGACGATCAGGGGGCTGCCGAGTGGAAGGTGACCGCCGAAACCGGCGTGCTCAACACCGGCGACAACGTCATCCTGCGGGACAAGGTGCATCTGTATGGTCTGCTACCTACCTCTTTCATCTCCACACTAGATACCCCCTATCTGGAGCTGGATCTGGTGACGCAGGATGTGCGCAGCAACCGGGAAGTGAACATTCTGGGTCGGGATTTCCAGACCCAAGGGGTTGGCCTCAAGGGCCATCTGGACCGCAAATATTTTGAGTTACTGGATCAAGGCCATGCCATCTATTTCAATGAAAAACGCTAATCTGGCCCTCGCAGCCCTGTTGTTGTGTGGTGCGGTGACCGCCAAAGAGTCCGACTTTGCCGAGAAGGTCTACGTCGATGCCGTCAAACAGGTGGCCGAGATGCAGGACAACCGCATCACCTTCGAAGAGGATGTGACCATCAATCAGGGCACCATCCGGATCAAGGCTGACAAGGTGGTAGTGACCCGCTCCGGCGAGAAAGGGGCGGAGGTGATGACTGCCTACGGCAAACCCGCCACCTTCTTCCAGATCCTGGATAACGGCAAGCCGGTCAATGCCCACGGCAACACTATCCGCTACGAGCTGAAGAACCGGCTGGTGACCATCACCGGCAACGGTCAGCTCAAGCAGGAAGATAGCCAGGTCAATGGCGATCTGATCCGCTACGACATCGTCAAACAGAAGATGATTGCCGAGAGCAAGAGCCCGAGCCAGCGGGTCAAAACCGTGTTCCTGCCTGATCAGGTAGAGAATTTCGACAAGCCCGCCGACCAGAAGAAGCAGGGAAAATAAGCCATGGCAGTGTTAAAAGCAGTGGGCCTGCAGAAGAGCTACAAGCGACGCATGGTGGTGAGTGACGTCAGTCTTGAAGTGGGCACCGGCCAGATTGTCGGCCTGCTCGGCCCCAACGGGGCGGGCAAGACCACCTCCTTCTACATGATCGTGGGGCTGGTGCAGCGCGATGCCGGTCTCATCACCATCGACGATCAGGACATCAGCTTGCAGCCCATGCATGTGCGGGCGCGTAACGGCATCGGTTACCTGCCGCAGGAGGCCTCCATCTTCCGTCGCCTGTCGGTGTTCGACAACCTGATGGGGGTGATGCAGACCCGCAAGGGGTTGAGCCGTGAGGAGCGCGAGGACAAGGTTCAGCAACTGCTGGAAGAGTTCAATATCACCCACATTCGCGACAACCTGGGTCAGAGCCTCTCCGGCGGTGAGCGCCGTCGGGTCGAGATCGCCCGTGCGCTGGCGGCTGAGCCGCGTTTTATTCTGCTGGATGAACCCTTTGCAGGGGTTGACCCGATTTCTGTGATAGACATCAAGAAGATCATTCAGCATCTGAAAGATAGAGGCCTTGGCGTCTTGATTACCGACCACAACGTCAGAGAGACTCTGGACGTATGTGAGAAGGCCTATATCGTCAGCCACGGCAAGATGATTGCCGAAGGTGCACCGGCTGACATCCTTGCCGATGAGCAGGTCAAGCGCGTCTATTTGGGCGATCAATTCAGTCTATAGTAAGGGGGCATGCCTTCATTTCCTTTGACGAGTGCCTCGCTGAACATAAGGATATCCCGACGTAGATGAAGCCGACATTACAGTTGCGTCTCGGTCAGTCCCTGACCATGACGCCGCAATTACAACAAGCGATTCGTCTGCTCCAGCTCTCCACTCTGGAACTTCAGCAGGAAATTCAGCAAGCGCTCGAAAACAACCCTCTGCTGGAGCAGGAAGAGAGCGAGGCGCAAGAGACCAGTCCGGAAGCGCCGGTCGATGCCAGCCAGCTGGATTCCAGCGATGCCATGGCTCAGGAGCAGATGCCGGACGAGTTACCGGTGGATACCACTTGGGACGAGGTTTACTCTGCCGGCACCGCCCAGAGCGCGGGCCCCATCCACGATGGGGAAGATAGCGTCTATCAGGGTGAAACTACCGAAAACCTGCAGGATTATCTGCTGTGGCAGATGCGGCTCACACCTTTCAGCGATGTGGATGCCGCCATCGCGCTCGCCATCATCGATGCCATCGACGAATCCGGTTATCTGACCGTTGCGCTGGAGGATATCCAGGCTGCCGTCACCAGCGATGACGTAGAGGTGGAACTCGATGAGGTCGAGGCGGTACTCAAGCGGGTGCAGCACTTCGATCCGGTCGGTATTGCTGCCCGTTCTGTGCAGGAGTGTTTGCTGATCCAGCTGGATCAGTATGACCCGCAGACCCCCTGGCTCAACGAGGCCAAAGAGGTGATCCTTGAGCACATGGAACTGCTCGGCAACCGGGATTACCGTACCCTCGCCCGCAAGACAAAACTCAAAGAAAGCGACCTCAAGGAGGTGCTGGATCTGATCCTGCTGCTGGAGCCGCGTCCCGGCAACGGCATCATCCAGAGCGACTCCCAGTACGTGATCCCCGACGTCTCCGTGGTCAAGAAGGGCAGCAAGTGGGTGGTCGAGCTCAATCCCGACTCCGCCCCCCGCATCCGGGTCAACGAGACCTATGCCGCCATGGCCCGCAACGCTCGCAGCAGCACCGACACCCAGTTTATCCGCTCCCATTTGCAGGAAGCCAAGTGGTTCATCAAGAGCCTGGAAAGTCGCAATGACACCCTGCTGAAAGTGGCCAGTTGTATTGTCGAGCAGCAACAGGGCTTTTTCGAGTATGGTGAAGAGGCGATGAAGCCGATGGTGCTCAATGACATCGCCGAAGCGGTAGAGATGCATGAGTCGACCATCTCCCGGGTGACGACCCAGAAGTACATGCATACCCCTCGTGGTATCTTCGAATTGAAGTTTTTTTTCTCCAGCCATGTGAACACCGAAGGAGGAGGAGAGTGCTCATCGACCGCAATTCGCGCGCTCATCAAGAAGCTGGTCACGGCAGAGAATCCTGCCAAGCCGTTAAGTGATAGCAAGATCGCGGATTTGCTGGCCGAACAGGGTATTATGGT
Source organism: Aeromonas sp. s13 (assembly GCF_040907905.1). Lineage (NCBI taxonomy): Bacteria > Pseudomonadati > Pseudomonadota > Gammaproteobacteria > Aeromonadales > Aeromonadaceae > Aeromonas > Aeromonas sp. s13. The sequence goes on from NZ_JBFOCS010000040.1 coordinate 60,502, forward strand.
GGCGAGACGCACGATCGCTAAGTATCGCGAATCCTTGTTTATCCCACCTTCCAATCAGCGCAAACGCCTGGTTTAGGCAAACAAAAGGATGATGTTATGCAAATTAACCTGACCGGACACCATGTCGAGATCACCGAAGCTCTGCGTGATTATGTGAATAACAAATTTGCCAAACTCGAGCGTCACTTCGACCACATCAACAATGTTCATGTGGTGCTTAGCGTGGAAAAACTGAACCAGATAGCGGAAGCCAAATTACATGTCAGCGGTGGCGAAGTGTTTGCCAACTCTGAACATGCCGATATGTATGCTGCGATAGACACCTTGCTCGACAAGCTGGACAGGCAGATCATCAAGCACAAAGATAAGTTAAATAAAAAATAACCATGCAACTTGAACACATACTGAGTCGGGACTGCACCAAGAGTGCAGTCCCTTGTACCAGCAAGAAACGCGCACTCGAAATCATCAGCGAGCTGGCCGCCGAACGCCTTGGCACCTCCCGCCAGGCGCTGTTTGAATGCTTGCTGGCCCGCGAAAAAATGGGTAGTACCGGGATCGGTGCAGGTATTGCAATCCCCCACGGTCGCATTGACGATGAGTTCCCGCCAACCGCGATCCTGATGACCTTTGCCGACCCTATTCCTTTCGACTCCATCGACAATCAACCGGTTGACCTGCTGTTTGCCTTGCTGGTGCCGGAAAGCGAGTGCAAGCAGCATCTGAAGACCCTTTCTCTGATGGCTTCCAAGCTGGGTGACAAGGTGGTTTGCCGCCAGTTGCGTCAGGCAACCAGCGACGAAGAGCTCTATCAGATCATGACCTCGGCCTGACAGCAGGCCAAGGATGAAACACCCGTTTTGGCGTGAGGGAACAAGATGCAGTTAATCGTGGTAAGTGGACGTTCGGGCTCCGGTAAAACGGTAGCCCTGCGAGTGCTGGAAGATCTGGGTTACTACTGTGTGGACAACCTGCCGGTCAATCTGCTGCCCCAGCTGATTGTCTCGGTGGAGAGCGAGTATGACAAGCTGGCGGTCAGCATCGATGTGCGCAACCTGCCGAGCGATCCGGAGAAACTGGAACATCTGCTGGCTCAAGTGCGCAATGAGGGGCGGGTTGAGTTCTCCAGCTTCTTCTTCGACGCCGACAATGGCACCCTGCTCAAGCGCTATGGCGAGAGCCGCCGCTTGCACCCCCTCTCACGCAACAAGCTGTCGCTGGATGAGGCGATTCGGGAGGAGACCCACCTGCTGGCGCCCATCTCCTCGACCGCTGACCTGCGCATCGACACCACCACCCTCAGCATTCACGACCTGAGCGAGCTCATCAAAACCCGGGTACTCGGCAAGAAAGAGAACGAGCTGGTGCTGGTGTTCGAGTCGTTCGGTTTCAAGTACGGCATTCCCAAGGATGCCGACTTCGTGTTCGATGCCCGCTTCCTGCCCAATCCGCACTGGATCCCCGAGCTCAAGCCGTTTACCGGCAAGGATGAGCCGGTCGCCAACTACCTCTCGGCGCAGGCTGACGTGATGCTGTTTACCCAGCAGATCGAAAATATGCTGGCGACCTGGTTGCCCCATCTGGAGCGCAACAATCGCAGCTACCTCACGGTCGGCATCGGTTGCACCGGCGGTCAGCACCGCTCGGTCTTTATTGCAGAACGGCTGGCCAGTGCATTCCGTTTGCTCGGCAAGAACGTGCAGATCCGCCACCGCACTCTCGACAAGAGTGCCCCCCAATCCTGACGGACCAATAGGACGACCCGATGACTGTTTCCGCCTCGGTTGAAGTGAAAAACAAGCTGGGTATTCATGCCAGACCAGCCATGATGCTGTTCGAGCTGGTGCAGGGTTTCGATGCTCACGTGCTGCTGCGCAATGAAGATGGTGTGGAGGCCGATGCTGACAGCATCATCGGCCTGCTGATGCTGGATTCGGCGCAAGGGCGGCAGGTGGAAGTACAGGTTGAGGGCCCCGAAGAGGTCGAGGCCCTGGCCGCCGTGGTTGAGCTGTTCACCTCCGGCTTCAACGAGGAGTAGTCACTCCTCGTTTTATGTTATGAACCGGTACGCGCCAGCGCTTTGAAGCTGGCAAAATCGCGACAAGCCAGCAGATTCCTGCTGGCTTTTTCGTTCATCAGTGCCAGAAACAGGTCGTAGAGACCCATCGCCTCCTCGTAGTCGGCCTTGCTGATGGCCAGCACGAAGATGAGCGTCGCGATTTCACCATTCCCCCAGTCAATCCCCTGCGGGGCCAGCACGGTGTAAACCAGAGTGCGGCGCGCCAGCAGACCGAGGGAGTGGGGCAGGGCGATCCCTTCTCCCAACATGGTGGATACGATCCGCTCCCGCTCCTGCAGTGAGGCTCTGAAGCCGCTCTCCACCAGATCTTCCGCCTCCAGCTGATCACAGATGCGGGCAAACAGTTCGGCCTGGGTAAGGGGTTCTGTGACCACCATGAAGTGGTCGGCATCGAAATATTTGTCGAGCATGTAGGGGCGGGTGCGGTCGATCAGCACCAGCTTGCCAAGCTGCTCCAGCTGGTATTGGGTCGGGAAGGGGGCAACGAGTACCACGGGAGCGTTTTTTTCGTTCACCTTGACGGTACTGATGACAAAGTCCTGTGCGATCTGCGCCAGACCTTCGTAATCCCGCACTGACTCCAGCGTGGTCAGCTGCAACTGGGGATACTCCCGCTTGATGCGTGCTTCCAGCACCCGGAAGGTGGCGTTGCCCGCATCGCAAAGCAATAGCGCCTGCGGGCGGCGGGTATAGCCGATATCGTAATGGCGCTCCAGCCCGACCCCGATATGGATCACCAGATAGCCGATCTCGTGGTGGGTCAATCGGTAGGGGGTCTGCTTGATCCACTCCGAAATGGCCGCCAGCGTGATGTCGTAGGCGAGGGGATAGTACTGCTTGATGTGATCGGCCAGCGGGTTGTGGTTGCCTATCTGGTATTTGACCCGTAGCAGCATGGCGCTGATATGGGTTTGCAGGTCGGCCCGCAGCTGTTGGTCGCCTCGCAGGTCGTAAGGGTAGTGTTGATGAATGTAGGTCAGCAGATGCTCCACCAGCTGTTCGCTCTCGGCGGCCATCGCCGGGCTGAGCTGGGGAGTATCGGCAATCAGGCGCGCCTGGATCTGGATGGCGAGACCGGCGATCTCGTCCTCTACGGGGGGCGTCAGGGTGGGCAATACCGCATATATATCGCGAGATACTGCCAGCAGCGGCAGAGTCAGATCCTCGCTGGCGAAGTGGCGCAACTCGTGACCGGATGCCTGACGCAGCAGGGCAACTGCGCAGTAGATGGCGAGCTGCTGCAGGCTCTCGTCAGCGAGACGCAGCTGATGTCGGGCAAGCTGGGCATGGATATGATTGCCCACTACCTCCATCGTCTTGCTGGGGCAAAGGTTGGGCAACAGGGTTTGCAACTGGTTGTTGTGCAGCAACTCCTGATAGAGCAGTTGGGTCAAACAGGCCCGGATCGCCGTCTCCTCCCCCTGAATGCGCATCCCCAGGCGGGGTTTGCTCTCGACGCTGAGCCTGAAGTGGCTGAGTTGCTCACGGACTTCCGCCATATCCCCCTGCAGTGCCGCCCGGCTCAGATACCAGGTATCAGCCAGCTCATCGAGCTTGATCCCCTGCTCTGCCGTCAATAGCAGGATCTGCAGGTGCAGCACCCGCTCTCGGCTGGTGCGTGGCAGGCCGCTATCCTGACCCTGGGCGGCCAGCAGAGCCTCGAACAGTCCCTGATTGTAGATTTTCAGCTGGTAGCCGCTGCCACGCTGGTGGATCAGGTGAGCGCCGTGCGTGGCAATCAGTTCGTTGAGGGTCGCCACATCGGTGCGCACCGTGCGGGTGGAGACATTGAGGCGGCGAGCCAGCTCCTCCTGTGGCAGCGGTTCGGCGTGGAGCTGGATCAGCAGTTGATGGAGCCTGGGGTGTGGCAGCTTGATCATAGGGGGTATGCAAGACTCCTGTTGCGAGATAAAGGGTCGATGTTAACAAGTGGGTCATCAACAAGCCAGGCACCGGTCAGTGATTGAACCGGTGCCCGTGACTACCATCACGCCAACAGTCGTTTCACTATGGCCAGAAGAGTCCGTACATCATCAGGACGGGTCTGACCGCTCGCGCTGTCGATGATGGAGCTGTAGACGTGGGGGATCACCTTCTCGACCCCGGCATCCAGCGCAATCCGCACTATCTCCTCGAAGTTCTCCAGATCGATGCCGCCAGTCGGCTCCAGCCAGAAGCCGTGGCGGGCACAAGCCTCGGCCACCGCCTGATACTCGTCTCGGCAGGCCAGCCCGCCCATGGGGAAGAACTTGACCGAGCTGCCACCCATGTCCTTGAGCAGGGCGATGGCGGTATCGATGGGGACAATCCCGTCCGGCTGTCCGGCGCTGAGCGGGCCGGTGGAGATCTTCACCATGCCCGGCATGCCGGTGGGGGAGATCAGGCCGTTAACCAGCGTTTCCGACTGGCCGAGCAGCGCCCTGCTGGCGCCAACGCCAGTGAACACCTGGTTGACATGCTGGGGCTGCAGCTGGCAGGCCAGCTCGGCCACCATGGCGGATTGGCGCGGATCACCGGCACCCAGACCGATGGAGAGGGCGTTATCGATGAGCTTGGCGTAAGCCCGCATGTCGGCCACCGCGGAGGAGATATCCGGGTAGTTTTTGGAGAGCACACCGACCAGCACGTGGCCTTCGGCTGCGTCGTACACCTCGACGGCATTATCTTTGGAACCTGCCAGCACGTTGAGACAGACCCGATCACGGTAGTAGTTGGGAGTAAGGGACATCAGCGATTCTCCTGAACGAGGTTGGCAATGGCGGAGTGGATTTGGTCTAGCTGGGGCACGGTGACGCTGCGCACATCGATCTCGATATGCCCCTCGTTGGCCTTGTAGCCGCGGCAGTAGATGGCAGGCGTGCCCTGTTGCAGACGGGTGACGACCTGCACTGTGGTCATGCCGAGCTGCTGGTGGTCAAAGGCGATATCGGTGCGGGCAATGTCGCGTCCTGCGCTGTCCCACACCACCTTGGCGGTGACGCCGGGCAGCTGGTTTAGGCGTTCGATGAAGGGGCTCATCTTGGCGACCATGGCGGCGCCGCTCTCTTTCTCTTTGGCCAGATAGCGCTCGATGGCGTGGGTCAGGCCGAGGATCCCCTCCTTGCCCACTTTCATGGCGCGACCGATGCCATTGGCCTGCTGTTTGACCCACTCCACGTACTGACGCTTGCCGAGCACCAGCCCGCTGGTGGGCCCTTCAATGGCCTTGGCGCCGCTGTAGATGACCAGATCCGCTCCCTGGTTGTAGTAGAGGCGCAGATCCTCTTCAGCAGCCGCATCGACGATGAGCGGGAGCCCGTGGGTCTTGGCGACCTCGGCGGCCTCTGCCACCGACAGAATGCTCTTCTGTACGCAGTGGTGGGATTTGATGTAGAGGATGGCTGCTGTGTTGGCATTGATGGCAGCGGCCAGCTGGGAAGGGGTGCACTCGTTGGCGTAACCGGCTTCCACTACTTTGCCGCCACCCAGATTGACCATGGTACCGACCGGGGCGCCGAAGTTGACGTTATGCCCCTTGGGCAGCACGATTTCACTCGGCACCTCATGGTGATGAGTATGCAGGTACTCGAGGCGATAGGGATCGCCGCGCACTATCATGGCGGCGACTGACTGGGCGATGCCGGCGCTGGCGCAGGAGACCACCACCGCATCTTCCACATCCAGTAAACCAGCCAGATAGGCGCCGGTCTTGTTGACCAGATCCTTGACCTCGAAGTAGTGGCCCAGGCCAAAATTGACCGCATCGACCACCTCCTGCTCGGGGGTGGAGACGCCGAGAATGGTCATGCGCCCGGAGGCGTTGATCACCGGTTTGAGTTGATATTTCTCATAAACAGAAGGCATGGTGTGATTTCCCATAGTGAGTCAGAACCAGTTCGCCACCGACCAGGGCGGCGAGAGGCTGCAGTTGTTGGTCACCGCTGCGGGACTGGGCTTCGGTATCCATAAACAGGGTCGGGCCGCTGGCGACCTCGAACAGGGTCAGGTCGGCATCGGCGCCCACCTCAAGCCGCCCCTTGCCGGAAAGGCGCAGGGCATCGGCCGCTTGATGGGTGACACAGGCGAGCACCTGCTCCAGCGTCATGCCGATGGCGAGAAACTTCGACATCACGTGGGCCAGACTGTAGACCGGCCCCTTGATGCGGTTCTTGCAGTAGATGTCGGAGCTGATGGTGCGGGGCAGGATCCCCTGTCGGATAGCCAGCTCCGCCACCTCGAAGCTGAAGCTGGCGCCGCCGTGGCCGATGTCGAGCAACAGGCCCCGTTTCATCGCCTCGCGCACCGCGACCCGCAGCTCGCCAGCCGGAGTCAGGATGCGGTTGGGCTTGCCGTTGAAGCAGTGGGTCAGCAGATCGCCATCTCCCAGCAAGGCAACTATCTCGTCCAGATCCGGCGGCGTGTTGCCCACGTGCACCATCAGTGGTAGCTGGTCGTGGGCCTGTTGCAGCGCCTTGGCCATGCGCAGTGGTTGCAGGCCATTTTCACCGACCACGCTGCCGCTCATCCGCGCCTTAATGCCGACAATAAAATCGGGATGGCGACGAATGGCTGCCGAGGCGAGATCCATATCGAGGTCCCGGCTATCCGCCAGCTCGTTCTGGCGTAGCAGACCGATGCGGGAGATGTTGAGCAGGGCATGCACCCGGGTCTTGCAGCCCGCAGCGATCTGCTGGAAGTTATCCACATCGTCGGCTCCGGTGCTGCCCGCGTCGATGACGGTGGTGACGCCGGACTCTACGCCCACCTTGTCCGGCTCATCGTGATAGATGGGGGAGTCGGGGTAGCAGTGGGTGTGGCCATCGATCCAGCCAGCGCTCACATGCACCCGGCCGCCGAGATCCAGGATCTGCCGCGCCGTTGCCGTCTCCGGCAGGGAGCCGATGGCAGCGATTTTGCCCTCCCTGATGGCAATATCGACGAGCTGGCCATCTCCCAGCCGCCCCGCCCTGATGATGATGTCGTACATGCTGATAACCTCTGGCGAGCCGCCCCGCAGGGCGGCTGGTACTTACACAAGGGCGACCGGGAAGAAGGTACCCAGCAGCATGGCTCCCAGGATGGCACCGCCGGTGATGGGCTTGCCCCACACGTAGAACAGCAGCGCACCCAGCAGGGAACCGATACCGATTGGGATGGAAGCGCCCATGGCGGAGAGGATGATGAGGGGGCCGAGGAAGCGGCCAGAGCTGTTGCCAGCGCCCATCATCACGTCAGCACCGTAAGTGGAGTGGCTCTGGTTGATGGTGAACTTGCGCGCCAGAATGATGACGTAGCCGATGGCCAGACCAATCCCCATGCCGGTTGCCAGCGAGGCACCGAAGTTCTCCACCGGATAGACGATGCCAGCCCCCAGCAGCAGGGCTGGCACTCCGAGGCCGACCCCGGTCTGGATGGCGCCGCCGATATCCAGGATCCCCACCAGGGATCCCTCGATGATGCGGGCGAACAGGAAGCTGGCACCGAACGCGGCTACCGCGCCGTAGGCACCCGTGTCCATTCCGGCTTTCAGCATGGCGACGAAGGCTACCTCGTTGAAGGCACCAACCCCGTACAGATAGAACATATGGGTACCGGCAAAGACCCCGGCCGAGAGCAGGCCGACGAAGATGGGGAATGACCAGTCGGCGTACCAGAAGTTGTTTTTCAGTTTCTCATCCATGGTGTGACCCCTTATTTGCCGCTCAGCAGGTTATGGACGTTTTCCAGCCAGAGGGGGACACCCATATGGAAGGATTCAATCAGTTTCATGTCAAAGCCGCGGAAGAAGCCGCTTAGCACGAACAGCAGGACGATGGCTGCCATCATCACCTTGGTGACATGGTTCCAGCCGCTCTCTTCCACGCCCTTGCCGATCAGGATGCCGAGCACCAGACCCGGTACCGCGTTGCCCATGATGAGCTGTGCCAGACCGCCGAAGATGGTGGCCCAGAAACCGGACTTCTTGCCCGCTTCGATGGCAGCGAGCCAGAAGATCACCGGCATAACGGTGTTGACCAGCAGGTTGGCTGCCGGTACCAGCACCTTGACCGCAGTGACCTGCAGGGCGGCCGGGACGGCTGCGGCCGTGCTGTTGAGGAAGGCAACCACGATGGCACCTATGATGCCGCCGGCGATGGCCATCTTTTTCGGGTCGTGCAGAGTGGTGGCGAGATCCCGATTTTTGAACAGCAGTGCCGCCGTGGCCCAGTGCGGGATGATGCGGTGATCCACATCCTGGGTGAAGGCGCCTGCCGCCACGGTGGAGGCCCAGGCGTTGAAGAAGAAGCCCAGACCAAACGAGAAGTGGGAAGCGGGATCCCCCTCGCAGGAGTTGAGTTCGCCCAAGGTGCGGAAGGCACCCATGCCCTGTACGGTCGGTGCGTGGAACATCCGCGCCGCGCCGGCCCCCACCCCGACGCCAACCAGGCCGCCAATGATGAGTGACTTGATAAAAATGATTAGAAACATCCAACGTATCCTTCTTGTGGGGTTGTGCCTGCGCAGGCATCACACCTGGGTGAATGTCACCTTGGCGACATCCAGACTGGTCACCTGAACCTTGATCTCCAGCTGGACGCGGTATTCGCGGCGCTGGCGCGGCAGGAAGAAGAACAGGAACTTCTCCACCCGGACCGACTCCTCGGCTTTGAGCACCTTTACATCAACCGGCTCAATGCGCAGCAGTACCTGCTGGTTGTCCTTGAGCAGTGTGGGTTGCACCTGGCTGAGGGCGGAGGCAAACGCCTGCTGGCGGGTCGTCCCCTTGCCGTTGACGATGACCTGGGTGGTGAAGTTCTCTTTCATCAGGCGCGTCCGTGCTTTTTGGCGAAGGCTTCGACCAGCTTCTGGCCCAGCTCTTCCTTGTCCATGAAACCGAAGCCCAGCACCACGCACCCTTCGTTGATGGCGGTGACGCCCTCTTCAACAGAGCGCATGCCGTAGCGGCACTTGTAGCCGTACTTGGTCTGGGCGGTGATCGCCCCGGCGCCGCCGCTACCGCAGAAGGAGATGCCGAGATCCGCCTGCTCCTTGTTCATCACGTCGCCGAGCTTCATGTCAGCGGCCATGCCGGGGATGATGGTCACGTTGGCCCCGGCAGCTTCCGCGCCTGCACCCACTTTCTGACCCTTGCCGAGACGATCTCCGATTACGAGTTTGATGGCTGTCATATCGATTTCTCCTTGAGTTACTGGTTCTGCACCGAGCTGAGTTCGTTTTCTTTGGCGACTTCAAAATGGACGGACAAGAGGTGTGCCTCCTCATAAGCAAGCTGATCCAGCCAGCTGACGACCTGTTCGGCGAGACGCAGTGAGAGGGGGGAGATCTCTTCAAACAGGCTGAGGTCAACTTCTGGCAGGGGCTCGCCGCTGTGGGAGCGCCACACCATGGCTTTGACATGGGAGGCCAGCATCTGCTGTTGCACCTCGTTGGGGATGATGCCCTGTTCGGCCAGCAGGGGATAAATGCGCGCGAGGATATGATCGGTCTGGCGCAGCAACTCCGGGCTGTTCGGGGTCAGGTTCTGGTCGTGAGTCTCTGTTTGCAATGTCTGCTCTCCAAGGCTGGCAGAAGGTATGGCGTTACCCTAAGCCTGCGCGTCGATGTGGAGGAGGCAGCGTTTTTCCGATTCGAAGCGGAAATTCCTGAGGAAATGGCCCCGAAGTGATCGTTTGGATACTGAAAAGGTAAAAGGAGTGCTTATTGAAGCTGGTTTTGTGTGATCGGTAGCGCACAAATCGGGGGGCGGGGGCAGGGCAAGCGTTGCGGGAAACTGTGAGTCATCTCACGGTAAGAGACGTTGCCGAGGGGACTGATGTGGAAAAGGGCGGTTTCCCGCCCTTCTCATAAAAAGGAGTGACGCTAGCTGGCCGATGTGGCGCTCGAGCTGGCCGTTCTCTGCTGATAGCGCAGGTCTTCCTCTATGGTGACCACCACTTCCAGCGGCTTGCCGGAGCGGAATACCGAGATGGTCAGCTTGGTGCCGGGGCGGCTCTCGACAATCTTGTCCATGGCGCTGCGTACGCCACTGATGGCCTCTCCGTTGATCTTGAGCAGCACATCCCCTCGCTGCAGGCCGCCTTTGGCCGCCGGGCCGTTGGGATCCAGACTCTCCACCACCAAGCCACGCAGGTCGCCGAGGTTCATCATCCGCGCGACTATGGGGTTGATCTCGACGCTGGAGATCCCGAGGTAGCCGCGGATCACCCGGCCGTTGGCGATCAGCTCATCCATGATCCGTTTTGCCAGCCGGTAGGGGATGGCGAAGCTGATGCCGTAGCTCTCCTGATTGCCGTTGAGGTGATAGGTGGCGGTGTTGATCCCCACCAGATCGCCACGGCCGTTGACCAGCGCGCCACCCGAGTTGCCCTCGTTGATGGCGGCATCGGTCTGCAGCAGATCCTGACGGCCATTGCTGTCAGGTCCCATGCTGGAGAGGCCGGTACGGCCGGTCGCACTGATGATGCCCTGGGTGATGGTCTGGCCGACGTTGTAGGGGTTGCCGATGGCGAGCACCACATCCCCCACTTCTGGCAGTCGCTCGGGATCCTGCGGGATCACCGGCAGGTTGTCTGACTCGATATAGAGCACGGCGAGGTCGGTGAGCTGATCGGTGCCGACCTGCTCGGCACTGAAGACCCGACCATCCTGCAACGCGACTATGATCTGGTCGGCATCGGCGATGACGTGGTAGTTGGTCAGCACATAGCCGCGCTGATTCATGATGACGCCAGAACCCAGCCCTTGCGGGCGCAGTTCCCCCTGATTGCCCTGATTGGGGGCAAAGCTGCGGGTGTAGATGTTGACGACGGCAGGGCCTGCCCGATGGGCGGCATAGGAGAAACTCAGTTCACGGGCATTGGTGATGATGCCGGGCAGTTGGGCACCACCGCGAAAATGGGGAAACAGCAGCAACAGCAGCGCCGCGACGGTCAATCCAAAACCGACAGACTTGCCCAAGTAACTGACTAAAGGGGGGATTTTCATGTCATTCTCATCCGTACAGGCTGCGCGCAGAGAATAACACTATCGATGGATAAAAATCACCCGCGGTGAAGGCCGCGGGTGATAGAGGGGTTGGCGAACAACTTGAGCGTTAGCGGATCACCAGATAGAGCGAGGAGTCGCCACGCTGGATGTTGAGCGCCAGCACGTCAGGTTTGTTCTTGAGCGCCTTGGTCAGCTCGCCCAGGGTGTTGATGCGCAGGCGGTTGACCCCGATGATTATGTCACCCTTCTGCAGGCCGGAAGCAGCTGCCGGAGAGCGAGGATCAATGTCGGCCACCGCAACACCGGAGACCGGGTCGGTAGTGGTGCTCAGCTTGGCCCCTTCCAGTGCCGGATGCAGCGCGCTGGCGCGTACTTCGCTGTCATCGGCCTGCTTCAGGGTCACTTTGGCAGTTTGCGACTTGCCATCGCGGATCAGCCCCAATTCGACCTGCTTGCCAGCGCCCATGGTAGCGATCTTGGCGCGCAGCTCACCGAAGGAGCGAACCGGTTTGCCATCGATGCTGACGATGATATCGCCGGCCTTGATGCCCGCCTTGTCGGCCGCCGAATCAGGCATGACCTGATTGACGAAGGCACCATCCTTCTTGTTGTAACCGAAGGTTTTGGCGATGTCGGAGGTGAGCTCGGTGCCGGTAATACCCAGCTGGCCGCGACGCACTTCACCGTACTTGACGATCTGCTCGGTCAGATCCCGCACCATGTTGGAGGGGATGGCAAAGCCGATGCCAATGTTGCCGCCGTTCGGGCCCAGAATCGCGGTGTTGATACCGATCAGCTCGCCACGCAGGTTGAGCAGGGCGCCGCCGGAGTTACCGGAGTTGATGGCCGCATCGGTCTGGATGAAGTTCTCCAGATTCTCGATGTTGAGGCCGCTGCGACCCAGCGCGCTGACAATACCGGAGGTGACGGTCTGGCCCAGACCAAACGGGTTGCCGATGGCCAGCGCATAGTCACCTACCCGCAGCTCGTCGGAGTCGGCGAACTTGATCTGTACCAGATCCTCGGCCTTGATTTGCAGCAGGGCGATGTCGGACTGCTTGTCTTCACCGATCTTCTTGGCCGCATATTCACGACCATCCTTCAGGTTGACCTTGATCTCGTCCGCCTCGTGCACCACGTGGGCGTTGGTGATCACGTAACCCTTCTTGGCATCGACGATGACACCGGAGCCGAGCGCCTGGAACGGCTGCTCGCTCACCTGTTCATCGGGCATGTTGGGGCCGAAGAAGAACTTGAACTGTTCCGGCAGACGCTGACGGGTAATTTTTTTGCCAGAAACCGAGATATTGACCACCGCCGGGGTGACCTGTTCGAGAACAGGCGCCAGGCTTGGCATCTCCTGATTTGAACCTAACAGGGAAGGCAGTGCAGCCTGAGCAGGGGCCGCAGACATGGCGATACCGACACTGAGGGCTAGCACACTGAGCATGGAAAGAGGTTTACGCATATGAAAAACAGCTCCCAGAAAAAGTTGCATTGCAATCGTCAAGGTCAGACCACGGGACTGGCCAATTAGTTCCGCGAGGAACTAGTTTGGTTGCTTGAGCAGTCCGGAAGAGGCGCCAGCATAGTCGCGAGGCGGGACGCCCGGCTCTTCTGCCACATTGGCAGGGGCTTCTTCTACCAATGATTCGCGGAACAGCGGTTCCTGCGCCTTGGCCAGGAATTTGCTCTGCTCGGCCATGTGGCGATAGAGGGTCTGATACTGCTCGGCCAGTTGCTCCATCAGGGCGGCGCTGTCGGCGAAGTGGGTGTTGATCTGGCCCTGATAACTCTCGAGCTCCTTGTGGGCCTTCTTCAGTTCCTGTTCGAGACGGCCAGCATCGCGGCTACGTACCGAAAAACGGCCGAGAACGATACCGATAATCAAGGCCGCGACAGCCAGCAGGATCCCAGTTAACAGACTCATAGATGCTCCTTGTTACAGCTAAAACAGAGTGGGTTTATGCGGTCGTCATAACCGCCATGCCTTGATGGCACTATACCGTGCGTCCTGAGGCCGTGATACCATTTTGTCCTCGATTCAGGGACTTGGAGAGGCGCTCAAGGATGACACCGCAGCAAAAATACCAGCAGGATCTGCTGCGCCCCGGCTTTGTGGCCGACCCCGCGCAGGGGATGGCCATTAGCAGGCTGGAGCGACTGTATCAGGATTTGCTACGGCGCCCGACTCCGACCAGATCTCGAGGGTTGCTGGGTTGGCTGCAAAAGCCCAAGCCGCCGGAGCCCGTCCTCGGTATCTATATGTGGGGCGGAGTGGGCCGAGGCAAGACCTGGCTGATGGATACTTTTTTCGACAACCTGCCTGGGACGCGCAAGATGCGCAGCCATTTCCACCGCTTCATGCACCGCATTCACGATGAACTGCAGGGGCTGAGCGGGCAATCCGATCCCCTCAAGCTGGTGGCCAGCAAGCTTGCCAGCGAGACAGACATCATCTGTTTCGACGAATTTTTTGTCTCCGACATCACCGACGCCATGTTGCTGGGTACGCTGTTCCAGGAGCTGTTTGGTCACGGTGTCGTGCTGGTTGCCACTTCAAATATTCCGCCACAGGATCTTTATCGCAACGGGCTGCAGCGAGCCCGTTTTCTGCCAGCTATCGAGCTTATCGAGCGCCATTGCGAGGTACTTAACGTGGATGGCGGTATCGACTATCGCCTGCGTACGCTGGAACAAGCCGAGATTTATCACTGCCCGCTGGACTTGCAGGCAAAAGCCAATCTTGACCACTATTTTCAGCAATTAACCGGTGGGCACACGGCTTGCGAGGGGACGTTCGAGGTCAATCATCGTCAGCTGGCGTCGCTCGGGATGGGGGAAGGGGTGCTCTACATGGAATTTGAGCAACTTTGCTGTACTCCCCGCTCCCAGAACGACTATATCGAGCTGGCCAGGCTGTTCCATACCGTTCTGCTGGCCAATGTGCAACCAATGGGCACAGGCACGGATGACGCGGCTCGCCGCTTCATTGCCATGGTCGATGAGTTCTACGAACGGCACGTCAAACTCATCATGTCGGCGGCGGTTCCCATGACAGAACTCTACGGCGAAGGGCTGCTGAATTTCGAATTCAAACGCTGTCTTTCGCGGCTTCAGGAAATGCAATCGCACGAATACCTTGCCAGAGTGCACCTTCCTTAGTCACAATACCGCGCCTGCCAGTCGGATGGGCATCTGCGGCAGGTAGGGCCGGGCGACATTTGCTGGTTTCATGGCAGTGAAATTAGCAGGTGATATTTAAGGCAACTTCACTTATAATCGCCCGGCCCACGTTACAGCTGTCGATAAGACAGCAACACTTTAAGCTTTACTTGTATTCGAAGGGGTACAGGTAGGCCATCGTTTGTTGTTTGTGGGAGAGCCCCCATAAGCAATTGGGTCTGTAACAGGTAATTGGGTTTAACTTAATGAAAACTTTCGTTGCCAAGCCAGAAACCGTAAAACGTGACTGGTACATTGTGGACGCAGAAGGTAAAACTCTGGGTCGTATCGCAACCGAGATCGCTGCTCGTCTGCGTGGTAAGCACAAAGCTGAGTACACTCCGCACGTTGACACCGGTGATTACATCATCGTTGTAAACGCTGAGAAGGTACACGTAACCGGTAAGAAATTTACCGACAAAATGTACCACGCTCACTCCGGCTTCCCGGGTGGTATCAAGTCAATCAGCTTCGACAAGCTGATTCAGCGTAAACCGGAAATGGTAATCGAAGCAGCCGTCAAAGGCATGCTGCCGAAAGGTCCTCTGGGCCGTGCCATGTTCCGTAAACTGAAAGTTTACGCAGGCGCCGAGCATGCTCATGCTGCTCAGCAACCTCAAGTACTGGATATCTAATCGGGAACTGGCAACATGGCAGAAAATCAATACTACGGTACCGGCCGTCGCAAAAGCTCCACTGCTCGCGTATTTATCAAAGCGGGTAGCGGCAAGATCGTAATCAACCAGCGCTCCCTGGAGCAGTACTTCGGCCGTCCGACTGCCCGCATGGTAGTTCGTCAGCCGCTGGAACTGGTTGAGATGACCGAGAAACTGGACCTGTACATCACCGTTAACGGTGGTGGCATCTCCGGTCAAGCTGGTGCGATCCGCCACGGTATCACTCGTGCTCTGATGCAGTACGACGAAACCCTGCGTTCCGAACTGCGTAAAGCTGGCTTTGTTACTCGTGATGCCCGTAAGGTTGAGCGTAAGAAAGTTGGTCTGCACAAAGCTCGTAAGCGTCCGCAGTACTCCAAGCGTTAATTCGCTTTTGGTACTCACTCTTTCGAGTGTCAAAAAAGCCTGGCGGTTGCCAGGCTTTTTTTATTGGTAATATTACCGACATCAATGCTAACCACGCGTCACAAAAGACAAAAAATTGTTTCTTTATTGTTTTCATTGCTCACCGCTCTTTCTTGTCAAGTTGTTATCTTTTCTTTAAAATTTCCCCTGTTTTCTGTGGCAATTGTAAATCCAGCTTCCGCCGCTGTTGTCACGGGAAAAATGGGGAACAGGGACACTATAAGAATGTGCGGAGTCCACATGGGAGAGTTTTTGGATGAGCAATGCGCCAGTTGATACCGGTCGCCGCAGATTTCTTACCTGGTCAACGGTTGCCGTTGGTGGGGTAGGAGCTGCGTTTACCGCAGTGCCGTTTATAAAGTCATGGAATCCGAGCGCCAAGGCCAAAGCAGCCGGTGCGCCGGTTGAAGTCGATATCAGCAAGTTGGAACCGGGTCAGCTCATCCGTGTCGAGTGGCGAGGCAAGCCTGTCTGGGTGGTGAAACGCACCAAACAGACGCTGGATGCCTTGGCCGCGCATGATGACAAGCTGCGGGATCCCTCATCTGAAGAGCCGCAGCAGCCTGACTATGCCCATAACGGGTACAGATCGATCAAGCCCGAAATTTTTGTCGCGGTCGGTATTTGCACCCACTTGGGGTGTTCACCTTCCTATCTGCCTGACAGCTTTGGCGAGCAGGTGCAGGGCGTTACGTCCGGCTTCTTCTGCCCGTGCCATGGCTCCAAGTTCGACATGGCCGGCCGTGTGTTCCAGGGGGTGCCTGCACCGCTGAACCTGGTCATTCCGCCCTATCAATTCATTAATGACACCACCATCCTGGTCGGTGCCGATGGCAAGGAGGCCTGACCATGTTGAGTAAACTGATGGGCTGGATCGATTATCGATTCCCGCTCACGGCCATGTACAACGACCACATGGCCAAGTATCCGGCACCGAAGAACCTGAACTTCTGGTACTTCTTCGGCTCGCTGGCCATGCTGGTGCTGGTCAACCAGATCATCACCGGTATCTGGCTGACCATGAACTACAACCCCTCTGCGGAAGGTGCGTTTGCCTCCGTGGAGTACATCATGCGCGATGTGGAGTACGGCTGGCTGCTGCGTTACATGCACTCAACCGGTGCGTCTGCATTCTTCATCGTGGTCTACATGCACATGTTCCGCGGCATGATTTATGGCTCTTATCAGAAGCCTCGTGAACTGCTGTGGATCTTCGGCATGCTGATCTTCCTGGTGCTGATGGCGGAAGCCTTCATGGGCTACTTGTTGCCCTGGGGCCAGATGTCATTCTGGGGTGCTCAGGTCATCATCTCGCTGTTTGGCGCCATTCCGGTCATCGGTGACGATCTGACCCTGTGGATCCGTGGTGACTACGTGATCTCCGGTGCGACGCTGAACCGCTTCTTCGCGCTGCATGTCATCGCGTTGCCGCTGGTACTGGTGATGCTGGTTGCCATGCACATTCTGGCGCTGCACGAAGTGGGTTCCAACAACCCGGATGGTATCGACATCAAGAAGCACAAGGACGAAAACGGCTGGCCGCTGGATGCGGTGGCGTTCCACCCTTATTTCACCGTCAAGGACATGATCGGTGTGGCTGGCTTCTTGTTCTTCTTCTGCGCCATCATTTTCTTCAAGCCGGATATGTGGGGTTACTTCCTCGAGAAGCCGAACTTTGAAGTGGCCAACGGCCTGAAGACTCCTGCTCACATCGCGCCTGTGTGGTACTTCACCCCCTTCTACGCGATTCTGCGTGCGGTACCTGACAAGCTGCTTGGCGTCATCATGATGGGCCTCTCTATTGTGGTGTTGTTCCTGCTGCCCTGGCTGGATCGCTGCAAGGTGCGTTCTGTTCGCTATCGCAGCAAGCTGCACAAGCTGAACATCGCCCAGTTCGTGGTCTGCTTTATCATCCTGGGGGTGCTGGGTGTACTGCCATCGACGCCGACCCTGACGCTGGTTGCCCAGATTTGTACCTTGGGTTATTTCGGTTTCTTCGTGCTGTTATTCTTCTACAGCAAAAACGAACGCACCAAGCCGCTGCCGGAGAGGGTTACATTTAAATGAAAAAAATAATATTTGCAGTGCTGACCCTGCTGCCATCACTGGTGTTTGCCAATGCTGGGGCCGTGCATCTGGACAAAGCCAATTATGATCTGAGCGACAAGGCATCCCTGCAACGTGGAGCTGCCACCTTCATGAACTATTGTGCAGGCTGCCACTCTACCCAGTATCAACGCTACAACCGGGTTGCTGCCGATCTGGAGATCCCAGAGGAGCTGATGAAGGAGAACCTCATCTTCACCGGCGCCAAAGTGGGTGATCTGATGAAGAGCGCCATGTCCGAGAAGGATGCCGCCAAGTGGTTTGGTGCTCCCCCTCCGGATCTGACTCTGGTTGCCCGGGTACGTGGTGCGGACTGGATTTACACCTATCTGCGTTCTTTTTACGTGGATCCGACTCGTCCGTTTGGGGTGAATAATGTGGTGTTCCCGTCTGTGGGTATGCCCCATGTGTTGGAACCGTTGCAGGGAACCCCCCGTGCCGAGTTCGTCACTCACACGGTCGATGGAATCGAGACCCAGCAGGTTGTCAGCATCAAATCTGACGGTAATGGTGAAATGGATGACGAAGAGTATGATCAGACGGTACTGGATCTGGTAAACTTCTTGGTCTACTCGGCTGAACCGGTACAACAGGAGCGTGAACGCATGGGCTTCTGGGTGCTTGGTTTCATCGTGATCTTCTTCATCTTCACTGTGCTGTTGAAGAAGGAATTCTGGCGCGACGTTCACTAAGCGACCAGATACGGGTAATATAATGCACGGCAATGAAGACCAAGATGCTTCATTGCCGTTTCTGCTTTTTAATGACGGGAGGGTTCAATGGCTGTAGCTGCCAATAAGCGTTCGGTAATGACGCTGTTTTCCGGTGCCAACGATATGTTCAGCCATCAGGTGCGTATTGTCCTGGCGGAGAAGGGTGTTAGCGTGGATATCTGCCAGGTTGATCCAGCCAATCTGCCGGATGAGCTGGCCGAGCTGAACCCGTACAACTCTGTACCAACCCTGGTTGATCGTGAGCTGGCGCTCTACACCTCGCGCATCATCATGGAGTATCTGGACGAGCGCTTCCCGCATCCGCCCCTGATGCCTGTTTACCCGGTTGCCCGTGGTAACAGCCGTCTGATGATGCACCGCATCGAGCTGGACTGGTACTCCCTGGCCGACAAGATCATGGCCGGTACCGATGCTGAAGCGGCACGCAACGAACTGCGTGACAACCTGCTGGCCATCGCGCCGATCTTCGGTGAAATGCCCTATTTCATGAGCGAAGAGTTCGGTCTGGTGGATTGCTACATGGCACCGCTGCTGTGGCGTCTGCCGAGCCTTGGCATCGACCTGACCGGTCGTGGCGCCAAAGAGCTGAAGGCCTACATGGTTCGTCTGTTCGAGCGTGAGTCCTTCCAGGCTTCCCTGACCGAAGCCGAACGCGAGATCCGTGCTGGCGTATGAGCATGGAACCGACAATGACACCGAGCCGCCCGTACTTGTTACGGGCGTTCTTTGACTGGTTGCTGGACAACGATCTGACCCCTCATCTGGTGGTCAACGTCAACATTCCCCATGTGATGGTGCCGATGCAGTTTGCTCAGGACGGGCAAATTGTACTGAATATCGCGCCCCGAGCCGTGATGCAATTTCACATGGATAACGAGGCTATCAGCTTCAGTGCCCGTTTTGGCGGGGTATCCCAGCAGGTCTATATCCCGATGGCGGCCGTGCTGGCTATCCATGCCCGGGAGAACGGCGTGGGCACCATGTTCCCGCCTGAGCCGGGTTACGATATCTGGCTGGAGCAGGCTGAAGCGCCGGTGGAGCCTGAGCCGGAACCGCCGCGTCCAAGCGGTCGTCCGACCCTGAAGGTGATCAAATAAAAAACGCAGCCGATTGGCTGCGTTTTTTTATGTGCGGTCGGGCTTAGTTCTGGGCGAATTCGAAGGCCTTGATCACGCGCTTCACGCCGGTGACATGGCGGGCGATGTTGACTGCCTGCTCTCCCTCCTGGCGAGTCACCAGACCAATCAGGAACACCTCGCCGTTCTCGGTGACCACCTTGACCTTGGTGCTGTCGAAGTTCTTGGTGCCGAACATGTCGGCTTTCACCTTGGAGGTGATCCAGGAGTCATTGCTGCGGGTGGTGAAACTGGCAGGTTGGCCGATGCGCAATTCGTTGTAGACGTGGCGGACCCCTTCGATGCGACTGACAATTTTGCCCGCCTCAATCTTGTAAACGTCAGAAGGTGTCTGTCCGACCAGCAGTACGCGGCCATTGTTGCTGTAGACGCTGATCTTGCTGGCTGCACTTAGGGGTTTGTTGTCGGCCAGCAGATTGGCCGCTTTCAACTCGATGGTCTGGTCATCCCACTGCGCGCCCAGGGTTCGGCGATCGCCAGAGGCCTTGGCAGTCCCTGCGGCGCCGCCAACAACCAGGGCTGCGCAGCCTTGCAGCAGCAGGGTGCTAACCAGCAGACCGAGCAGGATAGTGTGCTTTTTCATGGTTTCAATCTTCCTGTTGCGGGAAAAGTGTCTGGTCGATGAGATCACACAGGCAGTGCAGGGTCAACAGGTTCACTTCCAGAATGCGAGGGCGACGGGCGGAGGGAACACGGATCTCCACATCGTTCGGGCCGAGCAGACCTGCCATTTCGCCACCGTCCCCCCCGCTCAGCACCACTATGGTCATGTCGCGGGAGAGGGCAGCCTCGGCGGCCTTGATCAGGCTGCGGCTGTGGCCGGAGGTGGTGATGACCACCAGAATGTCGCCAGGCTGGCCCAGCGCGCGGATCTGCTTGGCGTAGACCTCTTCAAAACCGTGGTCGGTGGCGATGGCGCTGATGGTCGCCATGTCCGGGGTCAGGGCCATGCCGGGCAGGGAGGGGCGCTGGGTCTCGTAGCAGTTGACCAGCTCGGAGATGAACAGTTGCGCCAGTGCGGCAGAAGGACCGTTACCGCATGCCAGCACCTTGTGGCCATTGAGCAGGCAGATGGTGATCATCTGGGCTGCAGTATGGATGGCATCCGGCAGCGCCTCGGCGGCGGCTATCTTGGTCTGGATGCTTTCGGTGTAGTTCTCTTTGATGCGGTCAGTCATAGGGTCCTCTTAAAATGCGTTTTGGATCCAGGCTGGCTGGTCGCCCTCGAACGCAATCACATCGAATCGGCAGGCCTGATTGGCCTCGTTGATGGCATGTTGCTTCAAATAGTGGCGCGCTGCCAGCATGATCTTGTGCTGTTTGCTGCGGGTGACCGAGCTGGCGGCCCCGCCATGGCTGCCAGTGGCCCGGTAGCGCACCTCAACAAACACCAGGGTCTGGCCCTGGTGCATGATGAGATCTATTTCACCGCCACGACAGCGGTAGTTGCGAGCTACCGGTTGCAGGCCCCGAGCCTGCAACCAGCGTTCAGCGACTTGTTCAAAGTGCTGTCCCTTGCTCGTTGGTGAGGGGAACAGGCTCGGCAACTGCTGGCGCATCCGTTTCCATAGTTCCTTCATTGGAGGGCTCCTCCAGTTGCTGAACGGCGTTCTCGTCGACCAGCTTGCCGTTCTGGTAAGTACCCCAGCTCAGCATCCGCACGATATTGCCCTGAGCATCCACGCTCAGCTGACCGCTCATGCCGGCCTGCTGCATGCCGCCTACCTTGCGCATCTGCTGTAGGTTCTCTGCCAGGCTGACGGCATCGTAGCCCATGGCAAACAGACGCAGCAGGTCGCCCTGGGTCTGCGGCCAGAGCAGGGCGATCTGCTCGCGCTGTTTCTCGTAGCCGCCCAGCAGCAGCGGCATATCGGCGATATGCATGCCGTTGAGCTCGGAGGCGACCTCGGTGGCTGCGCTGTCGTAGCCACGGGAGCTGGTGTAGATGGGCAGGCTGCCCATCGGATTGACCGAGACATCCACGTAGGGCTTGATCATCCGGGTTTCCAGGCTGTTGGCCACCACATAAACGGCATCGATGCTGCGCGGTGCGGCATCAGAGAGTTGCACTACCTCGCCAGCACGGGCGGTAGAGCGGCCGCTCAGGGCATTCTTGACCATCCCCTGCACTTCGTTGCGGGCACCGAAGGTGGCTACGACCGGCTTATCCTGGCTCAGGGTGGCCCAGCTCTGCTCGAACGCCTTGATACTGCTGTAACCGATCCGCCCCTGGGCGGCGATCAGCAGCGGTTTGCGGTAGCCCAGGGTGTAGAGGTACTGGGCTGCCTGCGCGGCATCTGCGGCGGCAGAGAGGGAGAAGTAGTAGGTGGTGTCGTTGACGACCGGCTTGTCCAGCTCGTTGAGCGCCAGTACCGGCACGGTTGGATTGGCCTTGAGCAGCTCCTCGACACGATCTTTCAGCAGCGGGCCTATGATCATGTCTGCCCCTTCCTGAATCGCCTGCTTATAAAGGTCGCCGGTCGACTTGCTCTGGGTGTCGTAGAAGTTCAGGGTGAATTGCCCCTGATTTTCCTTATAAGACATCAGCATACCGTTACGGATGGCGGCGCCCTGCGGCTCCAGATTGCCGGAGAGGGGCAGCAGCACTGCGATCTGTTGCACCGAGGTGCTGGCAGTGGCCGCCAGATCGCCCAATCCTGCCGGCATATCCTTCTGAGCCGGATGGTTGGGGAAGTCGCGCTTCCAGCCTGCCAGTTGGCGGGCCAGCAGGTTCGGCTGGGCGCCAAACTCGTTGACCAGTGCCGCCAGTCGCAACCAGCCGGTGGTCACATCAGGGGCCGGAGCCTCTTCCAGCGCTTGCAGGGTGGAGGGGGTCATGCTTTTGAGCAACGACCAGATCTGCTGATGGTTGGTCGCCTGCTCGCTCTGATTGAGGTAGGGCTCCAGTGCAATCAACGACTTGGCTGCGCCAAACTTGTTGTTGATGTCTAGCTGCAGCACCACGCGCTGGCGATACCAATCCTTCTGGGTATCGGCATCCAGCACCACCTCGGGTTTGCCTTCCAGCAGGATCAGCGCCTGATTGGCGTGGCCTTGCGCCAGCAACAGATGGGCTTGCAGCAGTTGCAACTGCGCCTTCTGAACGGGATCCTTGGCCTGCTTCTGCAATTGCTGGAACAGTGCCGAGGCCGGTTTAGCCTGGCCCAGCGCCAGATAGCTGCGTGCCGCCAGCATCTGCCAGGTAAAGGCCTCGGCCGGCTTGGCGGGGTCCACCTGCTCAAGATACCACTGGGCATTCTTGGTCAGATTGGAGAACGCAGAGGGCATGCCTGACTGCCCTGACGGTTGATTGGGCTCCGACGCACAGGCGGCGAGCAGTACTGCCGCGAGTATGATGCCGAAGAGTCGTGATACACTTAGCTGCTTTGTAACCCGGTTCAAGTTCATTCCCCGACCAGTGTTGAAGTTCCCCATAGTGTAAACGGGCCAATATGGCGACACAATTGTCGGGGCACTCGGAGATCCCATGAGTGACATCCCAACCCTGTATATAGTCCCCACTCCGATCGGCAATCTGGCGGACATCACCCAGCGTGCATTGGACATTTTACGCAGTGTCGATCTGGTGGCAGCTGAAGATACCCGTCATACCGGTATCCTGCTCAGCCACTACCAAATCTCGGTGCCGACCTTCGCCCTGCACGATCACAACGAGCAGCAGAAAGCCGATGTGCTGATCGGCCGGATCAAAGAGGGCAAGAGTGTTGCGCTGGTCTCCGATGCCGGCACCCCGCTCATCAGCGACCCCGGTTATCACTTGGTCACCCGTTGTCGTGAAGCCGGGGTCAAGGTGGTGCCGCTGCCCGGTCCCTGTGCCGCCATTACCGCCCTGAGCGCGGCCGGTCTGCCCACCGATCGCTTTGCCTTTGAAGGCTTCCTGCCCGCCAAGAGCAAGGGACGTGACGATCGCCTGCAAGCCGTTATCGAAGATACCCGTTCGCTGGTGTTTTACGAATCGCCGCGCCGTGTGCAGGATACAGTGGAAGCGATTGCTCGCATTCTCGGCGAGCGTCAGGTGGTGGTGTGCCGCGAGCTGACCAAGACCTTTGAGTCGATCCACGGTTTGCCAGCCTCTGAAATGCTGACCTGGCTTGGCGAGGATGACAACCGCTGCCGCGGCGAGATCGTGCTGGTCGTGGCTGGCGCCTCCAAAGAAGAAGAGGAGCTGCCTGCCGAGGCGATCCGCACTTTGGGACTGCTGGTGGCAGAGCTGCCACTGAAAAAAGCGGCCGCCCTGACCGCCGAGATCCACGGCGTGAAGAAGAATGCTCTCTATAAATATGGTCTCGAGCACTATTGAGTCGGTGGAATGGGCCGCCAGATTATTTTATGACCAGTACGCTCCTCTATATCTGTGAGCATTCACCCTGTAAACGGGGACCAAAGCGCGATAAATGGCTGTAAACGGGAATTGCCGGTTTACCCCGTGCGTATCGCAAGGCTATAATCCGCGCCTCGGAGTTGGCTGGGCAATCGCTGCTTCGTCGTTGTGTCCCTCGGGACAGACGGGCGGAGGGGAGGAAAGTCCGGGCTTCACAGGGCAGGGTGCCAGGTAACGCCTGGGGGGCGTGAGCCTACGACCAGTGCAACAGAGAGCAGACCGCCGATGGCCCGCAAGGGATCAGGTAAGGGTGAAAGGGTGCGGTAAGAGCGCACCGCGCGACTGGTAACAGTTCGTGGCACGGTAAACTCCACCCGAAGCAAGACCAAATAGGCCCCTATTGGCGCGGCCCGCGTTGGGGGCGGGTAGGTTGCTTGAGCCAGCGAGCGATTGCTGGCCTAGAGGAATGATTGCTACCCGGGGCAACCCGGTACAGAACCCGGCTTACAGGCCGACTCCGACCTCATTCCGCGTGAACCGTCACGCTAAAATCCCGGTGCCTAACGGCACCGGGATTTTTATTATTCACGCCGAGATGCACCGCATGGCGGCTTTCTGGAATTTGTAATAAAGTTCTCACCCTTTTTGGTCGATATACGTCGGCTGGACTGTCTGTATCTATCACACTGCTGGCCTGATGAGCGACCCTGTGGCAGTAAGGCGAGATGAAATGGTTAAGGTGGATTATTAATGTCATCAAGCAGCGCAATGCTCACACCTTCCCGGCTGCTTAGCGCAGAACGGGGCAGAACCCTGCCTCATTATGATCTGTTGGGTATAGAGCGGGTTAACCACGCCCGCTTGAAACAGGTCAATGGCCAGTTGAGCACATTTTCCCTGCAGGCTGCGAGTTGTATGGCCCAGCTGTTCAACAGCGCGGAGTGCGAACTGAATTATGGCGAGTTCGCCTTTTCCGGTCCGGCAGAGACTGCCGATGCCCATATTTGGGTAGAGGCGAGAAGTCCGCTTGAACCACAGCGCGTCGTCTATTTCTCGATCGCACCTCTGGTTATCTATCGTCTGGCGGTTCTCTTTTTCGGTGGCACCTTGCAGCAAAAAGAGGAACCCGTTCAGTCAGGCAAAGGACTGACCGATACTGAACAGCGGCTGTTATTGCGGCTTTGCCAGTATCAGGTTGATATCTGGTGTGCGTGTCAGGGGTTGGGTGATTTGAAGTGGCAGGTGCATGTCGTGCCGCGGGATTCTATCACCCACCGCCAGCTCTGGACCACGCAGGCAACCCTGCAGGCAGGTAATTGCACGCACCACTGGCAGATGTGGCTGCTTCCTCCTGAGGAGTCCATTTCTCCGGTCAGTCATTCATTGCCGGAAGGTCAGCTGGAACAGGCTCTGACTCATGTCCCGGTACGTCTGCGGGTGGTGATGGGACAGTTGTCCATGACGCTGGCGGATCTTGAGTGTCTCAAGGTGGGTGATGTGTTGTCACTGGACTTGCCTGAAGTGGTGCCAGCATTGATTGGCAGCCGTCCCTGCTTTAGTGGACGAATCGCAGAACACAAAGGCAGCCTGGTCTATCAGGTTGCGACGGTTGTAGAGGAGTAAATCGAATCATGAGCGAGCACAATATGAATGATCCACTGGATCTGGATGGACTGGATCAACTGTTTGGTGACGGCATCAGCATGCCCAGCGCAGCAGACTACATGGCGCCAACCAGTAGTAGCAAACAGCGGGATCTCTCCTTCTTTCGCCAGATCCCGGTCAAGGTAACGCTGGAAGTGGCCAGTACCGAAGTGCCTCTCGGCGATTTGATGCGCGTCGAGGAGGGGGCTGTCATTGAGCTGGACAAGCTGGCGGGTGAACCGCTGGATGTGCGGGTTAATGGCCGTCTTCTGGCCAAGGGCGAAGTTGTCGTCGTGAATGGCAAATATGGTCTGCGCCTGGTCGATGTGATCGATACCAACCTGCTGGGTGGCATGGACGACTGATGCGCTATCTGCTGCTGACGCTGCTGTTATTTTCGCTGCCCGGCTGGGGCGCGGACATGACCCTGTTCTCGGTATCGCCAGGCGCTTCAGGGGGCGAGGACTACAACATCAAGTTGCAGATCCTCTTCTTCATGACCCTGCTGGGTCTGCTCCCGACCTTGTTACTGATGATGACCAGTTTTACCCGGATCATCATCGTGCTGGCCATATTGAGACAGGCACTTGGCCTGCAGCAGAGCCCTCCCAACCGGGTGCTGATCGGCATCAGTCTGATCCTGACTGTGGTGATTATGCGTCCGGTCTGGACGGACATGTATCAAAATGCATTTGTCCCTTATGACCAGAATGAAATAACCCTGTCAGAGGGGATCGCCAAGGCAGAAAAACCCCTGCGTAAATTCATGCTGGCCCAGACCCGTGAACCGGATCTGGAGCAGATGCTGCGCATCTCTGGTGAACCAACAACGGTCGCCAAAGAGGATGTGCCTTTCGGGGTGCTGTTGCCTGCGTTTGTATTGAGTGAGTTGAATACCGCATTTCAGATTGGCTTTATGCTGTTTATCCCCTTTCTGGTGATCGACTTGGTGGTCGCCAGCGTCTTGATGGCGATGGGGATGATGATGCTCTCACCGCTGATCATCTCGTTACCCTTCAAACTGATGGTGTTTGTGCTGGTCGATGGCTGGTCGATGACCGTCGGCACCTTGGCTGCCAGCTTTGGTGGGGGAGGCTGATATGACCCCTGAGCAGAGCGTTGCCCTGGTTGGTGGCGCGGTCAATCTGGTGGTGACCATGGTCTCGGTGCTGATTGTACCGGGCCTGATCGTAGGTTTGGTGGTCAGTATTTTTCAGGCGGCCACCCAGATCCAGGAGCAGACGCTCAGTTTTCTTCCCCGTTTTATCGTGACTCTGATGACCCTTATCTTTACGGGTAACTGGCTGTTGTCGCAGATAACCACCTTGTTCCAGGATCTTTTTCTTAAAATTCCCGGGTTTATCGGATGAATTCGCTGCTGTCCCTCAGTGCTGCTGACCTGACCGCATGGTTGGGACAGTGGTGGTGGCCGTTTATCCGGATCGGTATGGCATTCTGGGTGATGCCGGTCTTTGGGGATACCCGAGTGCCTGCGCAAGTTCGCCTGATGCTGGCGTTCATCATCAGCCTGCTGCTCGCCCCCATGATGAAGGATATGCCGGTTGTCGATCCTTTCAGTGCCGGTGCGCTGGTCCTGGCGGTGGAGCAGCTGCTGTTTGGTTTGCTGTTTGGTCTGTGTGTCCAGCTGCTCTATATGGTGATGACCACTGCGGGGCAGATCCTCTCCATGCAGATGGGGCTCGCGATGGCGGTGATGAATGATCCGGTCAATGGGGATTCTGCCCCCATCATCAGTCAGGTCATGATGGTGTTCTGCGCCTTACTCTTTCTGGGGCTGAATGGCCATCTGGTGGTACTGGACATTCTGGTGCAGAGCCTGCGTAGCTGGCCGCCGGGTTCATCTCTGGATCTGATCGATATGAAAGGTGTGATCGGGTTGTTTGGTTGGTCTATCGGTGCCGCCCTGTTGCTGACGTTGCCTGCCGTTGTCGCCATGTTGATGGTTAACCTGACCTTCGGGGTGATGAACCGTACCGCCCCTTCGCTCAATATCTTCTCTCTCGGTTTTCCCATGACCCTGTTGCTCGGATTGCTCACCATGGCGCTCTCCATCAGTGGTGTGCCCTCCCGTTATCTGGATTTGGTTACCCATGTGCTTGAACAGCTGCGAGGCTTGACCCCGGCATGAGTCAGAATAGCGCACAGGACAAAACCGAAGAGGCCTCCAGCCAGAAACGCCAGAAAGCGAGAGATGAGGGGCAGATCGCCCGCTCAAAAGAGCTCAGTTCTGCCGGTTTGCTGCTGCTTGGCGGGTTGGTGATGCAGTGGATGGTGCCGGGGTTTGGCCAGTTCTTTGCCGAGTTGATGAAGCGCCCGCAGCGTTTTGACTGGCAAGGTGCCCGTGACCCGCAGATGATGATCCATTGGTTGGGTGAAGCGCTCATAAACATGCTGTGGGTGCTGCTGCCCCTGTTTGGTTTTCTGGCTCTGATGCTGGTGTTGCTCAGCATAGTGCCGGGCGGTATGGCGTTGACTTGGAAAAAGCTGCTACCCAGTGGCGAGAAGATGAACCCTTTGAAGGGGCTGGGGCGCATGTTCTCCAAGAACAGCCTGATGGAGTTGCTGAAGTCACTGCTCAAGGTGACGCTGATCGGCGGCACGCTGGCGTTGATGTTAAATCATCAATGGCCTTCCTTGTTGATGATGAACCGGATGCCCCCTCAGGCGGCCCTCGAACAGGCGCTACGAATCCTCTCCCAGGCATTTATTCTGCTGGGGAGCGTTCAGATGCTGATTGCCGTGCTGGATGTGCCCTATCAGCGCTGGTCGCTTAACAAGCAGCTCAGGATGACCAAACAAGAGGTCAAGGATGAGCACAAGAACAGCGAAGGGCGTCCCGAAATCAAAGCCAAAATCCGCCAGGTACAGGGAATGCTTGCCCGCGCGCGTATCGAGCAGCGGGTACCGCAGGCAGATGTGATTATCGTTAACCCGACCCATTATGCGGTGGCAATAAAATATGATGCGACTCGTGCCAATGCCCCTTTCGTGATTGCCAAAGGGGTCGACAGCATGGCCGAGCGGATCCGTCAGGTCGCCAAACAGCATGACAAAATGGTGATGAGCTTGCCCGAGTTGACGCGAGCCATCTATCACTCGACCAGGGTGGATCAGGAAGTCCCCGCAGGGCTGTACACGGCAGTTGCCTATGTATTGAACCATGTATTGCAGTTAAGGGCGTATGAGGCAGGCAAGGGGAGGAAACCGACCCCTCTTGCCCCGTTATATGTACCGCCCGAGTTACGTCAACCTGAGAGGTAAGTTGTGAACTGGCGTGTATTCACCCAATCCTATACCGCAATTCCGCTGATGTTATTGGCCATTCTGGCCATGATGATCCTGCCTCTGCCCGGTTGGCTGCTGGATGCGCTCTTTACCTTCAACATCGTGTTGGCGGTTCTGGTGTTGCTGGTATCCGTCTCGGCCCGCAGACCACTCGATTTCTCGGTATTCCCAACCGTGTTGCTGGTGGCCACCTTGATGCGACTGTCGCTGAACGTGGCCTCTACCCGGGTGGTGTTGCTGCACGGTCACGAAGGGCATGAAGCAGCCGGTAAGGTCATCCAGGCATTCGGTGAAGTCGTGATCGGTGGCAACTATGTCGTCGGTCTGGTGGTCTTCGTGATCCTGATGATCATCAACTTTGTGGTGATCACCAAGGGTGGTGAGCGGATTTCGGAAGTATCCGCCCGCTTCACTCTGGATGCCATGCCCGGCAAGCAGATGGCCATCGATGCCGACTTGAATGCCGGCACCATGGATCAGCATCAGGCCAGGGCTCGCCGTGAGGAGATCGCGCGCGAGGCGGACTTCTATGGTGCGATGGATGGTGCTTCCAAGTTCGTTCGTGGTGACGCGATAGCTGGCATGTTGGTGCTGATCATCAACCTGGTGGGTGGGTTGGCCATCGGTATCTTCCAGCATGCCTTGCCCGTTGCCGAAGCCTTCCAGCGCTATGCGCTGCTGACCATTGGTGATGGTCTGGTTGCCCAGATCCCGTCCCTGCTGATGTCGACTGCTGCGGCCATTATCGTGACCCGGGTCAGCGATGAGGGGGAGATGGCTGATCAGGTAGGTCAGCAGATCCTGGCATCACCTCGCGTTATCTATACCTCCGCAACCATCATGCTGATCCTGGGTCTGGTGCCCGGGATGCCGATGCTCGCATTCCTCAGTTTCGCAGCTGTACTGGCCTGGACTGGCTGGAGTGTCAGCCAACGAGCCGTCAATGTGCCGGATCTGGATGCAGCGCAAGAGCTGACTCGTCAAATGATTCAGCCTGAACAGCAGGCACTGGAGTGGCAGGATTTGCCGCCAGTTGATACGGTCTCCATCGAGCTTGGTTATCGTCTGGTGCCTTTGGCTGAAACTGATAAAGGGGCTGAACTGCTTGCCCGTGTGCGCGGGATCCGTAAAACCCTCTCCGAGCAGTACGGTTTTCTGCTCCCCGAGATCCGGGTGCGCGACAATCTGCAGTTGCAGCCGGATCAGTACCGGATCAAGTTGTCCGGTGTCGCGTTGGCGATGGGGAATGTGGATTGCCAGCGCTTGATGGCCATCAGCAGTGGTGAGACTTATGGTGCGCTCGATGGCGAGCTGACCCAGGACCCGGCCTACGGCATGAGTGCGGTCTGGATCTCCCCGGAGCAAAAGGCCAAGGCCCTTAATCTTGGTTACTCGGTGGTGGATTCGGCCACCGTGATTGCCACTCACGCCAGCAAGCTGTTGCGTGAACAACTTGATGCACTGTTTGGTCACGATGAAGTTGGCAAACTGGGCCAATATCTCGCCAGTCAGTCCCCCCGGTTGGCTGAAGAGCTGAATCTGGCGCTGACCCAGATGCAGCAATTGAGAGTGTTTCGTCAATTGCTAAAGGAGCAGGTCAGTCTTACCGATATACGAACCGTTGCCACGACGCTGCTGGATGCGAGCGAGCTGACCAAAGACCCTGTCTTGCTGGCATCCGATGTGCGCTGTGCCTTGAAGCGCCAGATTGTGCGGCAGGCCATTGGTAATCGCGATGTGCTGGCTACGTTTACGCTGGATGATCGCCTTGAGCAGACATTGCTGGCTGCAATGAATCAGTCACAACAGCAGGGCAAAATCCAGCTGGACAGCTTCCCGGTTGATCCGCAACTGCTGGCCCAATTGCAGCAAAATATGCCGTTGGTGAAGGAGCAGTTGCAGCAGTTGGGACATGCCCCCGTATTGGTTGTTATGCCGCAACTGAGACCGTTAATAGCCCGTTATGCCCGATCATTTTCAAAGGGACTCAAAGTGCTTTCTTACAATGAGATACCTGAAGAGCTACGGGTGGAGGTAATTGGTACACTTGGTTAATTACTGTTGGATAAATATCCTGAAGGGAAGTGTTTTTTCCGCCCCAGCTTGAATTGCCGTATGAATACTATATGATGTGGCGAAAATTGACGCAGCAATGTGTGAAAGTTAAATAACAAAAACAATATTAATTGTGTTGCTACACGCTTAGACCATCAGGTCGGGTGTGTTATCACATTGTAAGGGCAAACTGAACTGAAAAGTCAGGACGCAAAGCCTCCGGTCTAACAGCAGGAAAGCTAATGACAGCGGGGTTACCAAGGTGAATTTGGATACAAAATTGTTACCATATAGATATTGGGTATGCTGTTTTTTCCAGTATGATCTTGTATTGCTCCTTTGTGCCTGATACTTCAGTTCTATTGATTGTTCTATCCACAATCACAGGTGTCAGACGTCTATGTCTTCGGGATTATCAATAAATAAAATCATCGGGTTATGTGGCGATAGCTTGGCTGAACCATATATATTATTGATTCAGCCGCTAATAGTTTCCGAAAATGAGGTTGAAAAAGTCCTATCAAAGGAAGGCATCAGGGTATCAAGCGTTAATTCTGTTAAACAATCAAAGGGCATTATTGCTGATGGTAATGTCAATTTGATCCTGCTCGATATGGATGCTATGACCGAGCTCGGGCCGCGTATTCTGCGTGAGTTCGAAGGACTTGATTGTGTCATCATGGTCAATGAGCGCCAGGCCACCATTGCTGCGGAAGCTATGTGTGCCGGGGCTGTTGACTATATTATCAAGCCCTTCTGCCCCCAGCAATTGCTCGATGTTGTCCGTGGTGCTCTACGCCTTCGTCAGGCGATCCCCAATCTTATCGCTGTGTCGCCCATGAGCCTGCAGGTCTTGCAACTGGCCCGACGAGCAGCCAAAACCTCTGCCACCATTCTGATCGGTGGTGAGTCAGGAACCGGTAAAGAACGGTTGGCCCGTTATATTCACGAAATGTCTGCCAGAGCGGAAAAACCATTTCTGGCGATTAATTGTGCAGCAATTCCTGAGGCAATGCTTGAGTCAATTCTTTTTGGCCACAATAAAGGTGCATTTACCGGTGCTGTTTCTGCCCAGCCCGGAAAATTTGAGTTGGCTCAGGGGGGAACCCTGTTGCTGGATGAAATATCAGAGCTTCCTTTGAACCTGCAGGCTAAATTATTACGGGTGCTGCAAGAAAAAGAAGTTGAGCGACTTGGCAGCAATCAAACGATTGCTCTTGATGTTCGAATCATTGCCGCCAGCAATAAAGATCTGCGCAAACTGGTTGCATGTGGGCTATTTCGTGAAGACCTTTTCTATCGTCTTGATGTATTGCCAATGAATTGGCCTGCATTACGTGAACGTCCTGAGGATATTATTCCGCTGGCCAACTACTTTATTGAGCGTTATGCATCCCAACAGGGCTATCGCCTGAGTGAACGTGCCTGTCAGTTGTTGCTGTCATATGAATGGCCAGGAAATGTACGAGAGCTGGATAATGTCATTCAACGGTCATTAATAATGGCGCGTGGTTTGCATATACAGTCCGTCGATTTGATGTTGCCAAATTGTATTCTTCCCGAAGAAACAGTCGCAGCAGACACGTGGCATGCTCCCGAGGGGTTGAGTGAAACCCGGCGGCATGCCGAGTTCCAATTTGTATTAGAGACCTTGCGCCGCTTTCGTGGCCATCGTACCCGCACAGCCGATGCACTGGGCATGACAACCCGGGCACTGCGCTACAAGCTTGCGGCGATGCGTGAGCAAGGCATTGATATTGAACAGCAGATTCAAGCAGAGGGATAAAGAGTGAAGATTCAGATGATGTCATCACAAGTGACACTACTGCAGCAGATGCAGGAGATGCAGCGTGTCGCAAGCCAGACCCCTTCTATCGAATCCAATGATCTGTCGGGAGCATCATTTACCGATGCCATGCGGGATGTGGTCGGGCGTGTCAATGAACAGCAGAATGTCGCGTCAAAATTAATGGCATCGGTCGATGCTGGGCAGAGCGATGATCTGGTGGGCGCCATGGTGGCGAGTCAAAAAGCCGGCTTGAGTTTTTCAGCCTTGATGCAGGTTCGCAACAAGCTGATGACCGGTTTTGACGACATTATGCGCATGCCGCTCTGAGGTAACAGATGACTGAACTGGTAACGTCTCCTCAGGGGGCAGCCCCTGATTCGCTCAAAATCAGGCTACAAGAGGGATTACGCAACTGGCGTACCCTCTCCCGTGACAACAAATCGATCCTGACCATTGCTCTGCTGGCTGCCATTGTGGCAGGCACCATAGTCGTTATCCTGTGGACCTCCAGCAAAAACTATGTACCCCTGTATGGCAAACAGGAGCTATACGATACCGCCAACATCATGGAGATGCTGGAGAAAGAGCAGGTGCCTTTCCGTCTGGAAAAGAGCACCGGTCAGGTACTGGTTCCTGAAAACCAGCTGGCTCATGTCCGGATGGCGCTTGCTGCACGAGGGGTGCGTGCAGCCATGCCGTCTGGTCTGGAAGGGCTGGACAACGTAACCGGATTGGGTACCAGCGAATTTATGGAAGGGGCGCGTTATCGTCATGCCCTGGAAGGGGAGCTGGCCCGTACCATCATAGCCCTCGATGCCGTGCGCAGTGCCCGCGTTCATCTGGCTATTCCGAAACGCACGTTGTTCGTGGGGCGCGATGAGGAGAAACCCAGCGCATCGGTAATGCTCGATATGCAACCGGGCCAATCCATCGAAGCGGGTCAGGTCGAGGCGATTGCCAACCTGGTAGCAGGTAGTATCTCCGGAATGAAGCCCGGTGCCGTCACTGTGGTTGATCAATCCGGCCAGTTGCTCAGCGCAGAGCTGGGGGACAAGGTCGGTTTTGGCAAGCAGAGCGTTCAACAGATGGAGTATGTCCGCAAGCTGGAACAATACATTCGTCAGCGTGCCAATGACATGCTCTATCCCATGCTCGGCAGCACCAATTTCAAGGTGCAGATTGCGGCAGACGTTAACTTCAACGCTGTTGAAGAGACCCAGCAGCAGCTTGATCCGCAAGGTGTGGTGACTCGCGAGTCCAACAAGTCAGACAAGACCATCGATGCGCTGGCGATGGGGATCCCGGGGGCGTTATCCAACCGCCCGCCTGAAACGGCGGCAAAAGATGAAAAGGCTGGTGCTGACAAAAGCAATGCAAATGCCAATACCGCTACACAACAGAACGACACTCGTACCGAGCGTCAGGAAGTCAGCAAGCAGTACGAAAACAGTCGCACCATAGTACACACCCGTTACCAGCAGGGACGTCTGGAACGAATTAACGTATCAATTCTGCTTAACCAGCAGATTGCACCGAAAGGTGGCTGGAGTGCCGAGCAGCTGGAACAGATCCGTCAGATGGTAGAGCGTGCTGTCGGTTTCGATGAGACGCGTGGCGATCAGATTAGTCTGCAGGCCTTCGATTTCAATGGTGCAGTACAAGTAGCCGCTCCCGAATCCAGTTGGTGGGAGACCCCCTACTGGCAAGACTCCTTGCGCTATCTGGTCGGAGGTTTGCTTGGCCTGACACTGGTCTTCTTCGGTATTCGTCCGTTGGTGAAACATCTGGTTCGCACCCAACAGCAGCCGGATATGGAAATGGGTGAGACGGAAGAAGAGCTGGAGCCCACAGTCGGATTGTCCATGCGCAGGGATGACGATGATCCCCAGCTGACGTCTGCTCTTTCAAATAGTCTGATCCGTACTGACAACAAGATGGAGCCCCAGTTCTCGTCACTCGATATGGAGTCGTTGCCGGAACCTGGATCCGAGCTGGAGGTTCAGCTCAAGCATTTGCAGTTGCTGGTTGAAAAAGATACCGCCCGGGTGGCGGAGGTTGTCAGAGCATGGGTGAGTGGCAATGAACAGCGTTAACTTGAATCAGAGTGCCGTCGATATCGATATCGACAACCTTGAGAAGGCCGCCATCTTGTTGCTGAGCATGGGGACCGAATCTGCGGCCAAGGTGATGCAAAAGCTCTCCCGCGACGAGGTGCAGCGTTTGATTTCCAAGATGGCCTCTCTCTCTGGCGTCAGTTCGATGGAGGCAAAGTGGACGTTGCAGCAGTTCTTCAATCACTACCGTGAGCAGAGCGGAATTGGCAGCGCTTCACGGGAGTATCTGGAACAGACGCTCGATCTTGCTTTGGGGCAACGACTCTCCCGTAGTCTGCTCGACAGTCTGTACGGCGATGTGATGAGCCAGGATATCCAGCGTCTGCAGTGGGTACCTGCCGATGTGCTTGCACGTTTCTTCCGCAACGAGCATCCCCAGATGCAGGCTGTGCTGCTGGCCTTCCTGCCGCCCCAGACTGCGTCCGCCGTGCTTGATGCCTTGCCCGGCTCGGTGCATGACGATTTGCTGGTGCGCGTCGCCAGTCTCAGCAGTGTCAGTGAACATGTGCTGGGCGAACTCAGGCTGACACTGGATCGCTGTCTCACCTACGTGGCGGATCAATCTGGTGCCAAGGTAAACGGGGTGCGGCAGGTAGCCGATATTCTCAACCGTTATCAGGGTGACAAGGAGCAGATGCTCTCCCTGTTGCGGGAACACGATGGTGACATGGCGCTTGAAATTGAGAAGAACATGTTCGATTTCATGGCGTTGCGCCGTCAGAGCGACGACACCTTGCAACGGTTGGTGCAGGAGCTGCCCAGCGAATTGCTGGCATTGGCTCTCAAGAACACAGAAACCAGCTTCCGCAAGGTGGTGTTGGGTGCCATGCCGAAGCGGATGGCTCAGGCGCTGGACGATCAGATCCAGAACCAGGGCAGTGTCTCTTTGCGCAAGGTCGAGCAGGCAAGGGAAGAGGTCATGCAACTGGTCCGCGAGTTGGTGGAGCAGGGCGAGATCGAGTTCCAGCTGTTCGAAGAGCCCACCGTCAGTTAACAGGAGGCATTCATGAGTCACAATGTGCGCAAATTGATGCCTGGGGCGACCCGTCTGTATCGTTTCCCTGCGCTCGGTCAGAGTGGGGAAGAGGCCCGGAGTCAGCAAGAACAGTTTGAATTCGGCTATCAGCAGGGGCTGGAGCAAGGTCATGACGAAGGTTATCAGGCCGGCTATCAGCAAGGGCTGACTAGCGGCCTGCAGGAAGGCGAGAGCACCGGTTTGCAACAAGGGCAAACTCGCGGGTTTGCTCAGGGCCTTTCGGAGGGACGCGCTGCCTTCGAACAGGCAATGGTGCCATTTGCCAAGCTGCAAGAGCAGTGGGAGTCACTGAGCCGGGCCCGAATGGCCGAGCAGAAAGAGCTGATTGCCCAGCTGGTGGCGCAGGTGGCCAAGCGGGTCATCATGGCCGAGTTCACCCTCAATCCGCAGCAGGTGATGAATCAGGTCGAGCAGGCGCTGGCTACCTTGCCGAGTGGGTCGGAAGAGCTGGTGATCTACCTCAACGAGGGAGATCGACAGCGACTCGCCGAGCAGGGGGTGACTCGCTGCGAAGGGTGGCCATTACAAGTTGATGCAGCACTTGGGGTAGGCGATGCCCGTATCGAAACGCGCGCTGCCGTCGTCGAGGTAAGCACCAGCTCCCGTCTGGCAACCTGCATCGAACAGCTCAACAGCTCGCTGGACGTGCCGCAAGATGCATGAAGCCTTGCAGCAGGCACTGACCAGTGCGCTGGATAATCTTGATGAACTGCCCGCGTTTCGTCGTTTTGGCCGGTTGGTGCGAGTGACCGGCTTGACTCTCGAGGTAGTCGGCTGCCAACTGGTGATGGGGCAGCGTTGTCGTGTCAGCACGGCAAGTGGCGCCCCCTTGCTGGCCGAGGTGGTCGGTTTTAACCGGGATATCTCTTACCTGATGCCGCTGCAGCCGATGAGTGGCCTCTTCGCGGGAGCTCAGGTCGAACCGATCGATGGGGAGGAAACCGTTCGGCTTGGTTGTCATCTGCTGGGGCGGGTACTCGATGGCCTGCTGCAGCCCCTCGACGGGCAGCCGTTACCCGATGTTGGTGACAGTGTCCCCCTGTTTGCTCTTCCCCCCAATCCGCTATTGCGAACTCCGGTACGTGAACCGCTGGATGTCGGTATCCGCGCCATCAATGGCCTGCTGACGGTTGGCAAGGGCCAGCGCTTGGGGCTGTTCGCCGGCTCGGGGGTCGGCAAGAGTATGTTGCTGGGCATGATGACCCGCAATACTGCAGCCCAGATTGTGGTGGTGGGGCTGATTGGTGAGCGGGGCCGTGAAGTGCGCGAATTCATCGAACACAGTCTGGGGGCCGATGGTCTGGCTCGCGCCGTGGTCATTGCGGCGCCAGCGGATCAATCTCCCCTGATGCGGCTGCGAGCGGCCCAGCTATGCCACCGGATTGCCGAGTATTTCCGTGAGCAGGGGCAGGATGTGCTGCTGCTGATGGATTCACTGACTCGCTATGCCCAGGCGCAGCGGGAAATCGCGCTGGCCATCGGTGAACCTCCTGCCACCAGGGGTTATCCACCCTCGGTATTCAGCATGCTGACCCAGCTGGTGGAGCGAGCCGGTAACGGCACGCATCCGGATGGCAGTTTGAGTGCGTTCTACACCGTGCTGGCGGAAGGGGATGACCAACAGGATCCGGTGGTCGATGCGGCGCGCGCCATTCTCGATGGTCATATCGTGCTGACCCGCCGTCTTGCGGAAGAGGGCCACTATCCAGCCATCGATATCGGTGCCTCGGTCAGTCGGGTTATGCCACAAGTCGTGCCTGCCGAATGGCAAAAGCTGGCGGTCACCTTGCGCCAGCTGTGGGGACGCTATCAGCAGGTGCGTGAACTGCTGCCACTGGGCGGTTATCAACCCGGGGCCGATCCGCAGATGGATGAGGCTGTTCAGCGTTATCCGGGGATTGCCGCATTCCTGCAGCAAGGCTTGCATGAAGAGATGGCCTTTGAACAGGTGATGGTTGGTCTCAAGCAGGTGCTGGGGCAGGGATAAGGATTCGTTATGCTGAAGTCTTATCTGGGGTTGCAACAGGAAGAGCTGGAAAATCTTGGTGCTGAGCGTCAGCGTTTGCGGGAGCTGGCGTTGCGGGAAGAGCAGCGAGCACACAAATTGCAGGAAGTGATCTCCTCGCTGCGGCCCGGTTCCGACAAGTTTCACCCTTTGCTATGGCAAAACAAGCAACAGATGGATGGCCAGTTGCGCCGCTTGCTCTCCCATCAGGTGCAGCAATCTGCGCTGGCCAGACTGGATCTGGAGCGCCACGAAGGGGAACTTGTCCGGCAGTTCGGGCGGGTCAAGGGGCTGGAGCTATTGCTGGCAAGACGTGATGATGTTGCTCGCCAGCAGCAGGAGAGGCGGGATCAACTGCAGCTGGATGAGCTGGCGAGTTTGCGTCACCTGACCCGCAAAGAGTAAGACGGAAGGTTAATCTGTGATGCTGTCCGGGTCGCGATAACCTGACTCTTGTCCCAACAGCGAATGAATCGTCTCCATCTGGCCTGCCAGCAGGCGGCCATTGAGATCATTCTGGCGCAGACACTGGTGCAGCAGCTGTTCAAGCTGTTGCCATTGATTGGTTACCGTGGTGCGCAGGGGAAGTGGCAGCTTGGCTATCAGGGTGGCCATCCCCTTCTCATCGGGTTTGAGGCCCAATGTCTGCAGCTGCTGGCAGCGTAACTTTGCCTGTTGTGTCACCTTGGCCATCAGCGCTGTCTGCTGCTCGTTATGGACTTGCAGGCCATCGACATCATGGCTTGCCAGCAGTGCATGTTGGCGCAGCAACAAGGCTGTAAGCTCGGTGTAGTGGCCGTTATCCTGCTGGATCCCGAGGATCAATGCCTTGACGGTGGCCTTGGTATCCACGCTCATCGGCGATGCATATCCAGAATGGCCTGACCCAGCGCATCCAGATCGATCTCCAGTTTGCCTTCACTGATGGCTTTGCGGATCTCGTTGACCTTGTCCATGTCGACGTCGGATGTGGTGGCCAGCTGGCTGCGGGCGTTGGCTACTGACTGCGCTGTGCTGCTGATCCGGGCTTCGGATGACTGTGAAGATTTGGTTTCCGGTTTGGCCGTCACATCCGGTTTGCGGCCAGACTGGTTTTGAATATAGAGCGAGTCAGTACGGGTAATTTTCATAACATAAATTCCTGATGGTCTGTTTATGACAAGCGACCCAAGGCTTGTCGAACTTGAATCAAATTGCGATCTTGGTTCAAAAACGGGTTTCAACTTCCCCTATATCAGTCACCCATGCCTGTATCTGCTTGCCAGAGCTAAGATTTTTCACTCTGATCCCCTCGCCTATTCCGCCATTATCGAGGGCCTCCCCTCTGGTTGTGGCGGAGAACTCACCTTTCCCTGCACGAATTAGTACCCCTTCCCCCTGTTTGACCGCCCAACTTTTTTGTAAGTCCAGCTCACCGATGAGTTGCCCGCTTCTCAGATGCCGGTTGCTTTTATGGCCCAGCAGGGAGTGATTACTCGGGGTGAACCCGCGCTGTATGCGGCTGACATCCAACTCTTTCTCCACCAGATCGCTGGCGCTGATGCCCTGACCTTTTGCGATATCCCGTGCAGCAACCCAGACCGGCAACAGTAGCGAGACCTCTACCCGCCCGCGCACTTGCCAGGCGGGATCTGTGCATTCGATGAGATAGGGGCGTCGTCCCCAGGGTTGCCGATACTGGCCACCTGCTTGTAACGAGAGTGACTGTGAGGGACAGGGAGGAAGGTGCTCGGCGGAAGGGGCAAGCCAGACTCGAAATTCTCCTGTGGTTACAGGCCATCCCTGCTGGGTGATGTAGTCATCAAGACTCTGGCGGGCATCTTGTTCAAGCAACTGTTCAAGCATGGTGCTTTGCACCTGCGGGGCACCGTCCGCGAATGCGCTCAGCAGTAGCCAGAGGATGCCACTCCATTTCCACACGGGAAGTCGCACTTCCTCATTTCTCATCTGCTTGCGGCGGATGGTGCATGGTAACCGCTTGAAACTAGGTATCTTCATGGTTGGCATGAGTCTTGATAAGGGTAACCCCGGTCTGAGTGAACGATAAAGGATGAAGCATGAGTATCTCATTTGACAGCGCCCTCGGCGTACACCCTTATGCCCTCGATGTCAGGGCGGAGCGGGCGCGTATTCTGGCGGGAAATCTGGCCAACGTGGATACACCGGGCTATCTGGCTCGGGATGTCGATTATAAGACGATTCTGGGCCGTGTCGCGCAGCAAGTTGCTGCGGGCGAGGAGAGTCAGGCCATCAGCCAGGGCGCCATGCGTGACGATATGCGTCACCCCCTCTATCGCATTCCTTATCAGGTCTCCATGGATGGCAATACCGCCGAATTGGGGGTTGAGCAGGGCAAATTTGCCAACAACGCCACCGATTTTCAGACCAGTCTCACTTTCCTCAATATGAAGATTACCGGGATCGCCAAGGCGATCGAGGGCCGTTAACCATGTCGTTCAACAAGATTTATGACATCGCCGGCAGTGCCATGCGCGCCCAGACCGTGCGGCTGGATACCGTTGCCTCCAACCTGGCCAACGTGGATAGCGCGGCCGCCAGTGAAGACGCCGCGTTTCGAGCCATCAAGCCGGTTTTTTCCACTCTCTATCAGAAGATTCAGGATGCCGATGGCCTCGGCGCTGCATCGGTGCAAGTGGCGGGTATCGTGCAGTCCGACCGTCAGGTAGAGAAACGGCTGGAGCCGACCAACCCGATGGCCGATCAGGATGGCTTTGTCTACTACTCCAACGTCAACGTGGTGGAAGAGATGGCTGACATGATGAGCGCCTCTCGCGGTTTTGAAACCTCGGTGGAGGTGATCAACCGGATCAACAGTATGCAGCAAGGTTTGCTGCGTCTTGGTCAGGGAGCCTAAGCCCATGAGTCTGCCACAGATAAGCAGTCTGGATACGGCGCGTGGTACGGGTCAGGCTGTTGCTGACCCCAAGATCGTCAGCAATGGCGCCGGTGCTGCTCAGGAAACGCAAGCCAATCAGAATAGCGGGATGCAACTGCGTAACGAATTCCTGCAGATGATGGTGGCGCAGATCCAGAACCAGGATCCCACCAACCCACTTGATGGAGCCCAGTATGTTGCCCAGCTGGCCCAGTTCAGCATGGTAGAGGGCGTCGAAGGACTGAAGAAGCTTCAGCTACAGAGCAACACCAAGATGGATACCCAGCAGGTGTTGCAGAGTACCGCTTTGGTCGACAAAGAGGTCATGGTGCCGAGCAAAACCCTTAAACAACAGCAAGAGCACAAGGTCCGCGGTCAAATCGAGCTGCAAGGTGCGGCGGAGCAAGTGGATCTCAAAGTGTATGACCAGCACGGCGTGCTGGTGGCCAGCAAGAGTTGGGGTGAGAGCAAGGCGGGCGGGCTGGATTATGAACTGCCCCCCCTTCCTGCCGGAGAGTACCACTTTGAGGTCAAGGCCTCGGCGGGCAAGACCTTGGTGGCGACCAAAAATTATGTAGCGAGCAAGGTAGAACGTGTTGCTTTGCCCGGTACGGGAGAAATCATGCTGCAGGTTGCCGGTGTGGGCGATGTCCCGCTGTTCAGTGCAATCCAGTTCGGCAAATCAGCGTAATTAGATAGGAGCGACACAGTGTCTTTCAGTATCGGATTGAGCGGCCTGCGCGCCGTAAACCAGGAATTGAGCGTTATCAGTAACAACGTTGCTAACGCCAGCACCGCGGGCTTCAAATCCAGCCGTGCCGAGTTTGCTGCCATCTATGGTGGTGGTCAGGCTGGCGGTGTCGAGATGAACAACGTCTCCCAGAACTTTGATCGCAACGGTGATGTGATGCGCACCGGGCGCGGGTTGGATCTGGCGATTTCTGGCAGTGGTTTCTTCGTGCTGAAAGATGGCAGCGGACAAACCTCCTACACCAGAGCTGGCATGTTCCAGCGTGATAGCGGTAACTACCTGACCACGGCGAGTGGTACCCGTCTGCAGGGTTATACCACGGATGACGCGGGCAAACTGCAATCTGGTGTGGTCGGGGATATTCAGGTCAAGGCGGGCAGCCTGCCAGCCAAGGCATCCGACAAGCTGGAGTTTGTGGCGAACCTAAAAGCGGATGCCAGCAAGATTACCCAGGTGTTCAACAAAGATAATTCGGAAACCTATAACTACTCCCAGACCAGCAAGGTGTACGACTCCCTCGGCAGTGAGCACAGCCTGACCCAGTATTTTGTCAAGACCGATGAGAACAAGTGGACAGTACATTACACCCTCGATGGTAGTGATCTGGCTGCAAAAACGGATCTGGAATTCACCAAAAACGGCACATTGAATGCGCCTGCTGCTGAAAAAATGCCCAAGTTGACCCTTAATGCGCCAGGGGCTGTAGATATCACGCTGGCAGTGGATATCAGCAAGGTGAGCCAGTATGCCTCTGACTTCAACGCTACCCGCAACCAGTCCAATGGTTATACCGCAGGTGACCTGACCGGTGTGCGGGTTGATGCCGATGGTGGTGTCTATGCCACCTTTACCAACGGTCAGAGCCTGTTGCAGGGGCAGGTCGTGATGGCGAACTTCACCAATCCCAATGGTCTGCTGCAGACCAACAACACCACCTGGCAACAGTCGTTCAGTTCCGGCCAGCCGGTACTGGGGGCGCCGGGAACCGGCACCATGGGCAAGCTGACCGCCGGGGCCTATGAGAGCTCCAACGTGGATCTGACCGGTGAACTGGTAAGCCTGATGACTTCCCAGCGTAACTATCAGGCCAACGCCAAGACCATCAGTTCCGCTGACAAGAT
The DNA here is from genome assembly GCF_040907905.1 of Aeromonas sp. s13. NCBI lineage: Bacteria > Pseudomonadati > Pseudomonadota > Gammaproteobacteria > Aeromonadales > Aeromonadaceae > Aeromonas > Aeromonas sp. s13. The sequence goes on from NZ_JBFOCS010000040.1 coordinate 102,891, forward strand.
GACCCAGGTTCTGTTCAACTCCTTCTAAGGGTAACCCGTGGAAAAGCTTATCTACACCGCCATGTCCGGGGCGCAGCATACCCTGATGGCCCAGCAAATCCGGGCCAATAACCTGGCCAACGTCAATACCGCCGGTTTTCGGGCTGACTTTGAGCGGGTTTCGGCTTATGCCCTGACGGGCGATGGTTACCAGAGCCGAGTGATGGCCAGAGAAGAGATGGCCGGGACCAACTTCAAAGCTGGCCCTCTGATGCAGACCGGTCGCAAGCTGGATGTGGCGATTCGTGGCGAGGGTTTTCTGGCGGTGCAGACGCCTGATGGCAAAGAGGCTTATACCCGCGCTGGTAATCTGGAGGCCGATGCCGACGGGCTGTTGACCCTCAATGGTCGGCCGGTGCTGGGGGAGGGGGGCGAGCTGGTGCTGCCCGCTTATCGTGACATCAGTTTCGGCAAGGATGGCACCCTGAGTATCACTCCTCCGGGGGGTGGCGCCCGGCTCGATGTGGGGCGTCTGAAACTGGTCAATCCTGATCCGGCTGAGCTGGTAAAAGGCCACGATGGTCTGTTCCGGATGCGCCAGGGGGGGGATGCCGAAAGCAGCGAACAGGTGGTGATGGCATCCGGCTTTCTGGAAGGGGCCAACGTCAATGCTGTGGATGAGCTGGTCAGCAGTATGTCATTGACCCGCAATTTCGAACTGCAGGTCAAGTTGATGAAAGCGGCGGATGATCAGGCTCGTCAAGGGGCCAAATTGATTTCCGGTCAGGGTTGAGATTGATGGTATCGGGCTGATGTCCGGTATCTGGCCACTCCTTTATGGATTGGGCTTGATGAACAAGGTGGAATAACAATGCACGCAGCATTATGGGTCAGTAAAACAGGTCTGTCGGCACAAGATGCCAAGATGTCCAGTATCTCCAACAACCTGGCTAACGTGAACACGGTCGGCTTCAAGCGTGATCGGGTAGCGTTTGAAGATCTCTTTTATCAGGTGCAGCGCCAGCCAGGTGCCCAGCAGGATCAGCAGAATTTGGCGCCTATCGGTATTCAGATGGGTAATGGTGTGCGGGTGGTGGGTACCCAGAAGGTCTTCACCTCCGGCCAATTCCAGAATACCAATCAGGAGCTGGATATGGCGGTGGTTGGTGCCGGTTTCTTCGGGGTTGAGCGCCCGGATGGCGAGACGGCCTATACCCGTAATGGTCAATGGCATCGCAATGCCGAGGGGCAGCTGGTTAACGCGGATGGTTTGCCCATGGTGCCGCAGATCCAGATCCCCGATAACGCCACCAAGATCTCCATTGGTACCGACGGCACTGTCAGCGCATCTTTGCCGGGTCAACAAGAGAACGTCGAGCTGGGCCGTATCACCCTGACCAACTTCTCCAACCCGGCCGGTCTGGAAGCGCTTGGTGGCAACCTCTACCGTGCAACCGGCGCGTCCGGTGAGCCCATTGAAGGTGTACCGGGTGAAGAGGCGATGGGGGCCGTCAAGCAATTCACGCTGGAGAGCTCCAACGTGAACGTGGTCGAGGAGATGGTTGACATGATCACGACCCAGCGGGCTTACGAGATGAATGCCAAGGTGGTCTCTTCCGCCGACCAGATGCTCAAGTTTGTCACTCAGGCACTGTAATGATGAAGTCGATGCTGCGTTATATCTGGTTGGTATTGCTGTTGGGCGGCTGTGCCACCTATGAGCTGCAGGCGCCCGAGCCAGGTGACGAGAAATGGGCGCCATCCCGTCCTAAGGTGACTGCGGCTGCGCAGGGCGAAGATGGTGGTCTCTATCGTGGCAACTACATGATGACCCTGTTTCAGGATCGGCGTGCTTACCGTGTTGGTGACATTCTCACCGTTGTGCTGGAAGAGCGTACCCAGTCGAGCAAGAAAGCCAATACCAGCATGAGCAAAAACAGCAGCATGAATGTGCCGGCCCCCTCTATTGGCGGTAAACTGCGCCCCGACTGGGGGGCCGCCCTCAGTGCGGATCGGGATTTTGATGGTGGAGCGACCTCCAGTCAGCAGAATACCCTGGCAGGTTCCATTACCGTGACCGTGGCAGAAGTGATGCCCAACGGTGTGTTGGGGATCCGCGGTGAAAAGTGGATCCGCCTCAATCAGGGGGATGAATATATCCGCTTGGGCGGCATGGTTCGGGTTGAAGATATTGACCAGAGTAACCGTATCTCGTCCCAGCGCATTGCCGATGCCCGCATCACCTATGCCGGTCGTGGTGCCCTCGCCGACAGTAACCAGATGGGGTGGCTGGGCCGCTTCTTTAGCTCGGCGTTTGCGCCATTTTGAGGAATCACATGAACAGATGGTTTATCGCCCTGCTGTGTCTCAGCATGCCCTGGGTGAGTCAGGCTGCCGCACCGGCCAAACGAGCCTTGCTGGATATTGCCGATGTACAGGGGCTGAGAACCAACCAGCTGGTAGGTTATGGTCTGGTGGTTGGTCTCTCCGGGACCGGTGACAAAAGCCAGGTCAAATTTACCGGCCAATCCATGGCCAACATGCTCAAACAGTTTGGTGTGCAGTTACCGGACGATCTCGATCCCAAGCTCAAGAACGTGGCAGCCGTTTCGGTCCAGGCCACGCTACCCGCTTTGGCTGGCAAGGGGCAGTTGCTTGATGTGACCGTGACTTCCATTGGTGATGCCAAGAGTTTGCGTGGTGGTTCTCTGCTGCTGACCCCCCTGCGTGGTATCGACGGTGAAGTCTATGCCGTGGCGCAGGGCAATCTGGTTGTCGCCGGTGTGAAAGCGGAAGGGCAATCGGGTTCATCGGTCACGATTAACGTGCCGACAGCCGGGATTATCCCCAATGGCGCCACCATCGAGCGAGAGGTGGTCAGCAATTTTGCCGAAAAGCCGGAAGTGACCCTCAATTTGCACCAACCCAACTTCAAGACAGCCCGCAATGTGGAGCGCGCCATCAACCATCAGCTGGGGCCGGTCGCCCGAGCGGTGAGTGCCGGGCGGGTTCAGGTTGCAGCCCCCAGGGACGAGAGCCAGCGCATCGCGTTTATGGCTCTGTTGGAAGATATCAAGGTGGATCCGGGTCAGGAGCGGCCGAAGGTGGTCTTCAACAGCCGAACCGGCACTGTGGTGATGGGGCAGGGGGTCAAGGTTCACAAGGCTGCAGTCAGTCATGGCAGTCTGACGGTGACCATTGGCGAGAGTCAGACGGTCAGTCAGCCCAACGCCTTCTCCAATGGGCAGACCACGACAACCCCCAACTCCAAGATCCAGGTCGATCGGGAACGTAACAACATGTTTGTCTGGCCGGATGGCACTTCCTTGGAAGTGATCGTCAAGGCTGTCAATTCACTCGGGGCAACCCCCGATGATGTCATGGCCATCTTGCAAGCGCTCAATGAGGCTGGCGCCCTCGAAGGTGAGCTGGTGGTTATCTAAGGACTATCATGACCAGAATTAGCTCGGATCCCGGTTTTTATCAGGATCTCAATGAATTGCAGCAAATCAAAAGCAACCCGGATCAGCGTGCCGCGCTGGATGCTGCAGCCGGTCAGTTTGAAGTCAGTTTTCTGCAAACCGTGCTCAAACATATGCGCTCGGCGACGGATGCCCTGCAGGATGAGGACGACAAGATCATCAAGGGGCAATCCCTCTATCGTGATATGTATGACAGCCAGTTGGCGATGAGCATGGTCAAGCGAGGTGGCATCGGTCTGCGGGAGCAGATGGTCAACCAGCTAGCTCCGTCATTAAAGAATCCGGACGGGGTGGTCGCTTCAGAGCAGCAGACCCTGGCTGCGTTCAGCCAGCCTCTCAACTCGGCAAAAATGAAGAAGGTTGACTGATGTCACTGCTCAATATCGGCGCCAGCGGACTAAATGCAGCCCAGATTGCATTGAACCTGACCGCCCAGAATATCGCGAACGTCAATACCATCGGGTATAGCCGTCAGGAAGCCATGATGGGCAGTCTGTCCGGTTTCGGGCGGTTGGATAATGGTGCCGGTGTCGAGGTGACAGGGGTACGCAGGGTAACGGATGACTATCTGGTTGCTCAACACTGGCGTAGCCGTTCGGCCACCGGTTCTTCTTATGCCTTTCATCAGTACATCAATACGACAGAGCAGTTGCTGGGCAGTGAGTCGATGAATATCGCAAAAGGGCTCGACAGCTTTTTTGCCTCGCTCAGTGCTGCGCTTGACAGTCCGGAAACCCCGGCACAGCGCAGCCAGATCGTCAGCTCGGCTGGGGCGCTCGCCAACCGCTTTACCCAGCTGGACGAGAGCCTGGTTACCCAGGAAAAACAGATCGACGATCAGTTGAGCAGCACTGTTTCCCAAGTGAACAGCTACCTGTCACAACTGGCCGAATTGAATGTCCAGATTGGCGATCAAGCCGCCAAGGGAGTCAATACCTCAGCGCTGGAAGATAGTCGCGAACAGGTTGTTCGTGAGTTGTCGACCTATATGGAAGTGCGGGTTAATCGTCAGAGTGACGGCGCTTTCGCGATCAGCCTGCCGCAAGGACAGCCGCTGGTGTTGGGGGGAAGCAGCAGTACTCTCGCGCTTGCTGGCGATAAACTCAGCCTCGCTTTCGGTGGTCAGACGTTTGAAGTTCCTAAATTGCACGGTGGTTCGCTGGCGGGTGTGATGGATTATCGCACCACTGTATTGCGGCCGACCAGAGAGGCGCTGAATCAGATAGCGGGCAAGCTCGCAAAGGATTTCAATGATAAACAGGCCGGTGGTTTTGACCTTCATGGAGTAACCGGGAAACGGCTATTCGCTTTTGACGAAACAAAAGATATCCATGGTAACTACATCAATGCGTTGGGAACATTGCGGGTGGCTGATGGTTTTACCGGAGACGACCTGGCTTTTGCCAAGGCCGGTGGTGGCAAGGGCGATAACCGCAACCTGCAGGACCTGCTGACGATAAAAAATGGCCAATACGATGCCTATAGTGCCCTGCTTGGCAAGATGGCGGTGCAGAGCGGGCAGGCGAAAGCGAGCATGCAGGCCGATGCCAATATGGAAAAACAGATGGCGGCCAAGCTGAGCAGTGTCAGCGGGGTGAATACCGATGAGGAAGGGGTGAAAGTGATGGCTTACACCAAGGCTTATCAGGCCAATGCCAAGGTGATCAGCACCTCGGAACAACTCTTCAATTCCATTCTGAATATGTTCTGAGGAGGGTGACCATGCGCATCAGTACCAACCAGATCCAGCTCAGCATGCTAGACAACTTGCAGCATGGCTTCGGTGAATATGCCCGCCTCGATCGCCAAATCTCCACGCAAAAACGCATTCTTCAGCCCTCTGATGATCCTGTTGGTAGTGTGCAACTGCTGGGCTTGCTGAAAGAGCAGGTGGCGATGGCGCAGTACCAGAAAAATATTGCCAACGCCAAGAGCCAGCTCTCTCAAGGGGAACTGCAGTTTGAAACCATGACCAACATGCTGATGCGGTTGCGGGAGTTGACCCAGACAGCTGCAACAGGCTCTTTGTCGGATGCGGATCGTAAAGCGGTAGCCAGCGAGGTCGCCATTATCAAGGATGGTCTGCTGGATCTGGCCAATGCGCGTAACGAGAGTGGCTCCAGCCTCTTTACCGGTAGCAAGGTTGATCAGACTGCATTGGTAAAGCAGGCGAGTGGTGACTACAGCTACCAGGGGGACAATCTGGTGCGTGAGGTCAGTATTGCAAACGGCGTCACTGTGGGCTTGAACCAGACTGCTGACCAGCTGTTTCTGAAGCCTGACGATTTTTTCAAACGACTCGATAGCATGGTGACGGCAATTAATGACGCAGCACCTGACGCCGTCGATCAAGCCCGAGCCATGCTCGGCCGCAGCCAGACACTGCAAGATAGTATCAGCCAGGCGGTGAGCACGATTGGTGCCCGGATCAATCTGCTGGATCAGATTGACGAGAGCCATGCCGAGAAAGGTGTCTATAGCAAGGAAGTGAGCAACCAGATAGAGTCGCTGGATTATGCCGAGGCCGCGACCCGACAGGCCCATGTCCTGATGGCATTGCAGGTGCAGCAGCAAGCTTTTGCCAAGGTTAATGGCCTTAGCCTGTTCAACTACATGCCGTAACGAGTGAAGGAGTCATGATGCAGATCCAGCAAACCCGTCTTGGGGGCGTTGCCGAGGCGCAGGCAAAGCCCAAGTTGCAGGGCCGCGCAACTGCACAGGCTCACACTCCGGAAAATCGAAAGCAGAACGAGCGCCACCCCAATATTATCCGGATGGATAGATGGGCCCTGATCGGCGCAGCGCAACAGCGCATTGCCCATGCTCAGGGTGGGGAACAGGCACTCAATCAGGTTTGGGGCGAATTGAAGCGGCTGGAACGCCAGTTGGGTCAGCGTGAGCTGGCCAGCAGTGACGTTGCCAACCGCTTAAAAATGCTGGAAGAGAAAGTCACCCAACCAAGAGGCCCTTTGACTGACGAGCTCAAGCCCAGACTTCTTGCGTCACCTCAGGAACTGCGCACCCGGTTCAGTGCCGAGCATCTGGATTTATTAAGCGCCAAAAAAAGCACTGAGCGACTGGTGTTTTCTTTCCCCCAAAGCAGTAGTGCGGTGGAGGTGACCATCCCGGCCGGAGCGCGAGAGGGGGAGGTCGCAACCATACTCGATCGGGCGCTGCGTAAAGAGCATATCCGGGCTCGGCTGAATGAGTTGGGCAAGCTGGAACTCTCCGTTGCTGAACCCCATCGCCGCAAACTGGATGAGCCGGTGCTGATCCGGGGCGAGGGGATTCGTATCCCGGCTGGCAACCCGATCCCGGTGCAGTTCAAGACCAGGGCCGGAGCGCTGACTCACATGGCCGAAGGGATTGTCAAAGGGGAGATCCGTCAGGAGCGGCAGCGGCTGCAAAAAGTACTTGGCGAGATTGAGCAATCGGTTCGGGAGTTGAAACAGTTTCGCCAGAAGATGGTGCTGCAACTGGACAAGGTCAAGGCTCGCAGTCAGAACCTGAAACAGGAGGAGCTGGCACAGTTGCAATCCTCTCTGGCCGCCCGCCTCTCACAAGGCGGCTATATGGGCACCATGTCCGGTCTGCTGGCGCAGGCCAATGTCACTCGGCAAGGGGTGGTTGCGTTACTCACTTGATAGTGCTGAGCTGTCTCCTCGTAAAAAAACCGCACAAGCTGACTTGTGCGGTTTTTTTTATCTCTGTGATGCCCTCTTGTGTTAGTGATGACGCTGTCTGCTCGCGGGCCCACTCTTCGCATCCGAATGGGGGGGGCCAAGAGAAACTGCTGTTCAGCAAAAAAAGATTTAATTTTCACGACGCTGTGGTCGTTCTTCATTGGGGTCAACCCAAACGCTGCCTGTGGCAGCATCTATTTCGAGGAAACGAAAATGAGTCTGTCAATTCATACCAACTTTGCGTCCATGGTTACCCAGAACCAACTGACCACCACCAACAAGCTGGCCAGCACAGCCATGCAGCGTCTGGGTACCGGTCTGCGCATCAACTCTGCCGCTGACGATGCCGCTGGTCTGCAAATCGCTACTCGCCTGCAATCCCAGTCCAACAGCCAGAAGATCGGTATGCGCAATGCCCAGGATGCCATCTCCATGATGCAGACTGCCGAAGGTGCAATGGACGAGATGACCAATATCGTTCAGCGTATGAAGGATCTGGCTACCCAGGCTGCCAACGGCACCAGCAGCGAGAAAGATATTGCCGCCATGAACGCCGAATTTGGCGAGCTGACCAAAGAGCTGAAAAATATCGCCAGCAACACCACCTTCGGTGGCGAAAACCTGCTGGATAGCAAAAACGGCAAGTTCGCCAAGGGTGAAGTGACCTTCCAGATCGGTGGCGCTGACGGCGAGCGTCTGACCGTGTCCATCGGTGATACCTTGAAGAAGGTGGTGGGGGGCAGAACACTGACTGCCGCCGAGCAGGGTATTTCAGTCGATGTTACTACCAAGCAGGGGGAGCTTAAAACCGCTACCGACGACTTCAATACAGAAAATAATAAGTTGCCAGCCCTGCAACTGACACTGACCGATGCTGAAAAGGCACTGTTGGATAACACCGATCCAGCCAAAACTGGTGGATTGCAAGCAGCAGTAACAAACGCTAAAAAAGCGCTGGAAGCACAAGAGACGGCGATCGTTCCTAAAAAAACCGCTATGGATGAGGCTACCAAAGCGTTTGATGGCGCGACTGCAAAATTAATGACTGTGGGTGATGGTCTGGATTCCGAGACTCTGAAAACCGGTCTGAAGTCACAAAAGCATGCCCAGGCTGCCATCGGCGAGCTGGAATCCTTTATGCAGGATATCACCAGCGTACGTTCCGCTTTCGGTGCCAATATCAACCGTCTGGAGCACACCGTTAACAACCTCTCCAACATGAAAGAGAACACCGATATCGCCAAGGGCCGTATCATGGATGCCGATTTCGCCACCGAAAGCACCAACATGACCAAGAACCAGATGCTGATGCAAGCTGGCATGTCTGTGCTGGGTCAGGCAAACCAGATGACTGGTATGGTCACCGGTCTGCTGCGTTAATCGCTATAAGGGCCGCTACCTGTGTGGCGGCCTCTTTCCTTTCCCTTGCCGGTTGAAAAGTGCTGGCGAAACAGCGTTTTTCAACAAGCAAGTCTTGCCCTGATACCGAAGGAGTTGATATATGCAGGTCGATCCCGCTTCAGCCGCGATGAATATGGTGACCAATGAGCGCAAGAACATGGACAAGCTGCTCAAGGGGCAGCTAGCCAATGTCAAGGCGCAGCAGAGTTCGCTGTCATCCATTAACTCCAAACTCTCCAGCTTTCAGACTCTGCTGAAAGATTTGAACAAGCCGGCGGCGTTGCAGGCCCAGAAAGCCAGCCTCTCACAAGAGGGGATCATGACGGTCACCAGCAATGGCAAGGCGACCCCGGGGCAATATAACTTTGAGGTCAAGCAACTTGCACAGGCCCATCAGTTCGGGGTGCAACTGGCAGATGAAAAGGCGCTATTGCCAACCACCGGCAAAGTGTCGTTCACCCTTGATGGCAAGGCGTTTGCTATCGACTTGGCGACCTTGCCTGCGGGGGCGACAGCCCAGAGTCTGGTTTCTGCGATAAATGATTCGGCGGATAACCCTGGGGTCAAGGCAAGCCTGATCCGCACGGATGGCAAGGTTAACCTGGTGCTGACCAGCAAAGAGAGCGGAGTAGCCAAGGTGTTTACCCCCACCTATGATGGCGACCCGGCTTCTGCGTTAGGCAAGGCTTTTATCAATGGCAAGGTGATCACACCGGGTCAGGACTCCATCATCAAGATGGGGGTTGGTGACGGTGCGCTGGAGATCAAGTCGCCTACCAACAAAATTGAAAACGTAGTTGAAGGGCTGACGCTGGATCTCACCAAGGTGCAAAAGCCAACCGATGGCCCGATGCAGGTGACAGTGGCTTATGACAATGAAGCCGTCACCGGCTCATTGAAGAAATTTGTTGATAGTTACAATGAGTTGCTGGATCTGTTGAACAAAGAGACATCCACCGATATCAAGGCGAAAGGCGTACTGGCTTCTGATGCCACGGTGCGAGGTTTGAAAGGTGCGCTGGCCAACGCGGTTCGCAATCTTCCTGCTGGCATGACCCTGACTCAGCTTGGTATCAAAACTGAGAAGTCGGGCAAGCTGGTGTTTAGTGACTCTGATTTCAAAAAGTCGCTCGAGAAGGACCCTGAACTGCTGGGCAAGGCGCTGATGGGGGATGACGGTTTGCTCAAGCGGATGAGCAAGACGCTCGATCCTTTCTCCAAGACCAATGGTGTGATGGCCACTCGCAAGAGCACATTGGAAGCCAATCAAAAGCGACTTGATGATAAAATGGAGTCGCTGAATAAACGGATGGAATCTGTTTACAAGCGTTACCTCAATCAATTCACCACCATGAACCAGATGATGCAGACCATGGGAGCACTGTAAGCTTTTCCCCTGGATGAACTGGTTTGAACCTGCAATAGCGAGTGACCCATGTTTGAATCTGAAGATGGCTATGATGCCTATCGATTTGCCGCCACAGAAGCCAAGGCCGCGAGTGCCGATCCATATCAGCTGGTATTGATGTTGATGGATGGCTTGCTTGATGAGATAGCCAGAGCAGAAGGGCATATCTTGGCGAAACAGTTCGAGCGCAAAGGGTTGGCCATCAACAAGTGTCTGCAGATCCTGGGTGGGCTGGACAGTGCGCTTGATATGAATAAGGGGGGCGAACTGGCGGTCAATCTGCATCGTCTTTATGACTACTGCGGTCAAAAATTGTTCGAAATCAGCGTTTCCAACAATGTTGAGGGGTTCGCCGAAGTGCGCAAAATCCTGCAAGAGCTGAAAGAGGGTTGGGAAGCAATGGCGCGTCATCCTCGTTAATACGGAAGTAGTACTTCCTTCCTCTCTGTTCTTCCTCACGCCCAACATATTGAAATTTCTTGGTTCTCGGTCTGGCCCACTCCTTGCTTGTGGGCTGGTTCATCTTCTTTTTGGGGCTCGTCATGTCAGGTATTGCTCCCGTGTTGCGTGAGACCGAACTGCAGACTCGCCAGCGTCAGTTATTGGGGTTGGGTACGCTCTTGCTGCAACAAGCGCAAGCTGGCCAGTGGGATGCAGTCAGGCTAACCGATGGACGTTTTGCACAATTTGTCTCTCAAGTTAGCCGGAATCCCCAACTCTGGGCTGCGTTGCAACCAGCAAGAGATAAAGCCCGAATTTTGTATCGACAGGCATTGCAACTCTGCGAGCAGGAAACCCTGGTTCGTAAACAGGAGTGGCAGCAGCTTTCTTCGATTCGTGAAGGCTTGACCGCCTACGGTGAGACAGAGCAATGGGATTGATTCAATTTAGCGGTTTTGACGCTGCGTATTCGCCTGATGTCACGGCCTTGAACCGCTTGTCCGGCCAAGCCGGCAGTGAAGGTGAGCTGTATCAACCGCTGGATGAGGCGGTTGACCCTCTGGTTGTATTGCCCTTGCCCGAGCTGGCTGCCAGCGATGTTGCGGTAGAGGAAAAAGAGAGCGAACAGCCAAGGATGGAAGGCGACCCGGCTGAACAGCTGCAAGCGTTTACCAATATGCCTCCTCTCTTTGTCAGAGTGAGTGATGCCGATCTTGATGGTTTTCGTATGAGCCGTACTTTTTTCCGAGCTGAAGGTAGCACCGGCGGCCAGCAGGTGATGGTGGATAACAAATTGCCGCCCTCTCTTCGTGCCTTGATGGAGAGTGCGACCGCGCTGCCCGAGCAAGAGGTGATGCCGCGTCGTGAAACGGTCTCTGCCGCTGCGGAACAGGCGCTCTCTACGTTGCTTGTCAAATCAAATGGGCAAACCGGTGTATTGCCCGGCCGCTTCACCTTGCCGATTATGGCCGCTGGTCTCGATGCTGGAAATGTGCCTGATACCGCAGTGGTAGAAAACAGGCTGCCAGATGCTCGCCAGCTGGCTGTCGGACAACTCGCTGCTGCACCGCCGCGTCCTGCCGACTATCAGTGGGCTCCTGTCCGGTTGTCAGACAACCAGAGCCAGTGGGGACAGCAGCTGGTTAGCCTGCTTCAGGACAAGGTTGAACTGCAGGTCAATCAACAGGTGAAACAGGCTCACATCCGGCTGGATCCGCCAGAGCTCGGGCGACTGGAGTTGACCGTCAAGCTCGATGGTGACCGGCTTAATGTCCAGTTGAACGTGACCAATCCGGCGGTTCGCGATGCGATGATCCAGTCGATGGAGCGCTTGCGGATGAGCCTGGCTCCCCATCATGCCGGTGGGGTCGAGGTCAATGTGGGGCAAGGCGGTGAACAGGGACAGCATGAGCGGTGGCAACAGGAGAAGATCCTGGCTGGCCGTCGCCAGTGGCAGGATGATCCGGACTCCCAATGGGATACGGTGCACGACTGGCTCAATACACTGGTCTGATTTTTAACCCGTAATAGCGAGAGTGGTTTTACATTATGCGGCGTGTCATGAAGTGGTTGATGATATTCGTCATGGCTCTGTGTCTGTTGGCCATACTGGCCTATGGCGCATGGCTTAAACGCGATGTGGTCGAAGTCTGGCTCGGATTGGCAGAGCCAAAGCCAGAGCTGAGCAGCACTCCGCTGTTCAAGCCGATGGAGCGTTTTGTCATCAGCCTGGAAGGGGGTGAACAGTCTCATTATCTGGTGCTGGAGCTGGCACTGGTGACCTACAACCCGGCGCAGGTTGCCAAGCTGGATGAACTGATGCCACTGATCCGCAATGCCATGGTGCAGTATTTCAGCCACCGCTCCCATGATGACGTAAAAGTCGAGCTGCAGAATATTTCCAAGTTGCAGGTCTCTCTGCGCGACAAGCTGGTCACTACGGTACAGGGATATGGCTACAAGCCCTATCTTGATGAAGTGCTGATCACCAAGGTGCTGGTACAGTAGCCACGATATGACAGATTCCGTTTGGGATGCTCAACAAGAGTTTGCCGATACACCGCAACTTCCTCGCACGGGAGAGCCCGCTATTCTTGCTCGCTATCTGCCCTTGGTGAAGCGAGCCGCCAGTCATCTGCGCAGCCAGGTCAGTGCCTGTTTTGATCAGGAGGATATGGAGCAGGTGGGAATGATGGGATTGCTGGAGGCGTGGCGCCGTTATGGCAGCGAGCCCGATGCCCAGTTTGAAAGTTATGCCTTCAAACGGATTCGTGGCGCCATGCTCGATGAGTTGCGCCGTCTGGACTGGCGACCCCGCCAACTGCGACAGCAGGTACACGGCCATAATCAGGCGCAGCGTGAACTGCACAATCGTTTGGGGCGCCCCCCCTCAGAGCAAGAACTTGCTACTGCGCTCGACTGTTCGGTGGATGAGGTGCGTCAGTTGTCCTACGCCAGCCAGGCTGAAGCGTTGCAGAGTCTGGAAGAGTGGCTGGAGAATGGCGGCAAAGCCCCGACCACCGAATCTGATGATGTCGATATGGCAATGACCATCAGCAAGGTGTTGGCCACTCTGGATAAACGCGAGCAGTTATTGCTTTCCCTCTATTACCAGCAAGAGCTCAATATGAAAGAGATCGCGCTGGTGCTGGGATTAACCGAATCCCGGGTTTGTCAGCTGCACAAACAATGTGTACTTCAGCTAAAGCAGCGATTGGTCGACTCCATATAGTAGTGCTTCACCTTTACTGGTGACCCTTCTTGTATCGTGCGGGAACATTCATGCAAAAACAGATTGGCATCGGCGTCATATTAGTGTGCGTGCTGGGTGGCTTCATGATGGCCGGGGGGAACCTCGCTGCCTTGTGGCAGCCAGCCGAACTCATCATCATTATCGGCGCAGCGGTAGGCTCCATGTTTCTTGGCAACTCGAAAGAGGTGATGCATGAAATGTGGCGGCAGATAAAAATGTGCTTCAAAGCGAACAAAGAAGAGAAAGAGGTCTATCGTGAGCTGCTGACTCTGATGCATCAACTGCTTGAAGAGACACGCAACAAGGGGATGAAGGCGCTCGACGAGCATATTGAAAATCCCCAGCAGAGCTCGGTTTTCTTGATGTATCCCCAGATTTCGGAAGATCCCCAATTGCTTGGTTTCATTATCGATAACCTGCGTCTGCTCGGAATGGGCAAGATCACCCCCCATGAACTGGATACCGTGCTGGAGCAGGAGATCATGGCCATTGAAGAGGACATGCTCAAGCCTGCTCATGCCTTGCACAAAACCGGCGAGGCCTGCCCGGGCTTCGGCATTCTTGCTGCGGTGATGGGGATCATCATCACCATGCAGCAACTGGACGGCCCCCTGAGCAATATCGGTGTCCATGTGGCGGCGGCGCTGGTGGGCACCTTTATCGGTATTTTCCTCTGCTACTGCTTGCTGGAGCCAATCAGCAATGCCATGGAAGAGATGGTCAAGCGTCGTATCGGCCTGTTGATGTGCATCAAGTCGATCCTGATTGCCCAGTTGCGTGGCAAAACTCCTTTGCTTGCCGTCGATTCGGGTCGCAAGATCCTGGAGCCTGAAGTCAAACCAAGCTTCCTTGAGCTGGAAGATTGGGTGACCAACAGGGCGATGTAATGCGCAATCACGAACAGATTATCGTCAAGCGTCAGCAGCGTCGTAACAGCGGCCCCAAAGGGGGAGGCGCCTGGAAGGTGGCATTTGCCGACTTCACGTTGGCCATGATGGCTTTCTTCATGGTGCTCTGGATCCTGGCTGTGTCCAATCAGGAGGAGCGGGAAGTCGTTGCTAGCCGCCTGCGGGACTACAGCATCATGGACAGTGAGGCCAACCCGTTTGATATTCGCAACAGCCCCTATCCTGTCGATCTCGGTGGCAATCCCTCCGTGATCGATGAGTTGAACCCCAAGTTCGATCAGCAGGGTCAGCTGATGCCTAAGCATATGGATCGTAATCAGAGCATTTTTTCTGACGGTCCGGGCGGTGGGTATGAAAAGCTGTTGATAGGTAAACTTGAGGGGGAAGCCCAGATGAAGCAGCTGGCCAGCTTTATCGACCATCTTGCTGAGCAGATGCAGGCGAAGAATAACCTCGAGATTCAAATTGTTCCCCAAGGATTGCGGATCCTGATCCGTGATGACGCGGATCGGGAAATGTATAGCCGCGGCAGTGCCCGTATTAGCCCTTTCTTTCGCCATATGTTGATGGCGCTGGCACCCATATTCCAGCGTATCGAGAATCGGGTCATGATTTCTGGCCATACCGACAGCACACCGTTTGCCGGTGACAACTACAGCAACTGGGAGCTATCGTCAGACCGCGCCATGATGGCAAGACGGGTGTTGCTGGCAGGAGGCATGCCACCTGAACGGGTCGGGCAGGTTGTCGCGATGGCCGATACCATGCTGGAAGATACCCGCAATCCACAAAGCAGCCGTAATCGGCGCATTGAATTGCTGGTCATGACAACCCAGGCAGAAACTAATCTGGAGCAACTTTTCAGCTCCCAAACGCAAGCGGCAACCACCCACGCAAGGAGATGATTTCCCATGGACGACCCTGAGATCGAGTTTCCGCTGCATACCTCGCACAATGATCCACGCAGAAAAGTACCGCGCTGGTATCTGCACGATGGAACAACGCCTTTCGAGTCACAGAGTTGTGGTATTGCGGCCAGATTGCTGATTTCCGGATTGCTGTTTGACAAGAGCATTGGCCGCGCAGTGATCAAAGATATTGGCCCAGGCGGGGTCGGCTTCCTTGCTCCGGCTCGATTTGAATTACCCGAAACGGTGACGCTCTCCCTGTTGCCGCGAATTGCTCTGGATTGCAACATCACTCATCGTCGCGCCATTGGCCGGCAGCTCTGCTTTTATGGTGCTCGCTGGTCATATCCGGAAGAGGTTGATTTGGCTCCGGTACTGAGCCATTGGCGCCACTGTTTCATGGTGCCGCAATCAGCGGCCGCTTCTGCTGAATCCCAAGAGGATCAGGTAAGCGTTCCAGTCTGATCTCGCCTCGACTCATATCAAGCCCCCTGGCAGCTTTCAGCAACAGGGGATCATGCAGACTGTCCAGTGAGACCGCTTTGACAATGGCGGTCGCCCCTTTCTTCTGGTTGGCGGTGGGGGCTTTGCCCTTGCTGTAGACGATAGGGCAATGGGTTATCCCTTGCGCGACAGGGAGTTGCCAGGCCGGATTCCAGCGGCTGGCTTCATTCATTGATACGCCTTTTGCCTGAGCCCACGCGGGCAGTGAGCAGCCGTTCGGATGACGGAATATTTGCAAGTCATTGCCGCTGTGCCATGGCGGAAGTTGAAACTGATAGCTGTCAGCCATATCAAGCAGTCTTGCCAGCGCAACAAAGCGCGCGACATAAAAGCGTGTTTCAGTCGGAAGCTCCAGTTCCCATATATTACGTGTCCCCGCTTTTAAAACCGCATTGAGTACCCGCCCTTCTCCTGCGTTGTAGGCGGCCAAAGCAAGCAGCCAGTCATTGCCAAAGAAGCGATACAGCCATGCCAGATAGGACAGGGCAGCCTCTGTCGCCAATGGCAGTGAATAGCGCCCATCAAATTCGCTGGTGATGGGAATGGCAAATCGGGTGGCGGTATCTGGCATCAGCTGCCAGGGGCCTGCGGCGCCAGCAGAAGAGACCACATCCAATCGGTAACTGCTTTCCAGTAAAGGAACAAAGGCAAGCAAGGGCGGCAGTTTGCGTTCGTGAACCTGTTCCGCGACCCAGCGAATAACGGGCTGTGTCTCTGCAAGACGTTGTTGGAGATAAGGGCGCTGCTTCAGCAGGAATTGTTGCTGCTGGCTGACCAAGTCGACCCCTTTTCCCTGAATCGGGACAGGGAAACCAGCTTGCCACTGATAATTGTGATAAGCATGGCAAGATGTTGATATCATTAACATCCCGCTCATTAGCAAAAAAACGAGCCGAGTCATGGGGCAATTGTTGAGCAAGGATCGCGCAATAATAAAAACATGATATATCTCAACAGTTTTTTGAATTTAAGGTCGTCTGATCATGTGTAATCCAGGACGTAGCAAGCATGATAACACGAGTAAAAAAGAGCCCAAATTCGGGTAAAGCGATTCAGAAGTTTTTGCTGTATCTGATACTCGCCAATTTCATTCTGATGGGCTTGTACATTGGTTACGCTCAAGAGCTGACATTTGCCACCAATATTCTGCTGACATCCCTGCTGATTATTTACAATCTGTTGCTTTGTCAGTTGGTGTCTCTGCGTGCTCGCCGTTCGAAAGATGGTTACATCATCTATCCAGTGATATGTGTCAGTATTTTGCTCTGTGCAGTGGTATTGTTCCGTTTCATCATATCGCCCAGATAGTGACCGCTCACCGACTTGCTGCTTATTAATCACTTTCTGTTTTTTCAGCAATAACTCTTGGAAAATCAACCCACTCAATCCGCGGTATGCAATTGCTGCGTCAATATGTTCCCTCTGTCCCATCTCCTTGCTTGAAAAGCCCCCTGCACGTCCTTAAACTTCAAGGTGGGGAAAAGTGGATCAAAGTGGTTTTTAGAGGGGCAATCTGCCTGCTCACTCACCTTTAGGGACTGCAATTTGTTGCGTGGCGCTCATGCCATCAGCCTGGACAGTAAAGGGCGACTGGCAATTCCGACCAAATTCCGTGATTGGCTGCGCGACGAAAGCGACGGCCAGCTGGTCTGCACCATCGATATTGCCCATCCCTGTTTGCTGCTTTATCCCCTGAATGAATGGGAAGAGGTCGAGCGCAAGCTCAAGACTCTCTCCAGCATGAATCCGCAAGAGCGCCGCTTGCAGCGACTGCTGCTGGGACATGCAACTGAATGCGAGCTGGATGGCAATGGCCGTCTGCTGCTCAGCCAGCCACTGCGCAACCATGCGGGGCTTGACAAGAAAATCATGCTGGTGGGCCAGCTCAACAAGTTTGAGCTGTGGGATGAAGCCCGCTGGCAACAACAGGTCAATGACGACATCTTGGGTCTGCCCGGGGACGATTGGGCAAGCTCACCACGACTACAGGATTTCTCTTTATAAATGACCCAAGCCGCTGAACACATCACAGTGCTGCTGCACGAAGCCGTTGAAGGTCTGGCCATCAAGCCGGACGGTGTCTACGTCGACGGTACTTTTGGCCGTGGTGGTCATTCTCGTCTGATCCTGCAGCACCTTGGCCCCAATGGCCGCCTGATCGCCATCGACCGCGATCCCCAGGCGATCGCAGAAGCAGCCAAGATCCAGGATCCCCGTTTCGAAATCGTGCACGGCCCCTTCTCCGGCATCGCCTCCTATCTGGATGAGCGCGGTTTGCTGGGCAAGGTGGATGGCTTCCTGCTGGATCTGGGGGTCTCTTCACCCCAGCTGGATGATGCCGAGCGGGGCTTCAGCTTTATGAAAGATGGTCCGCTCGATATGCGGATGGACCCCACCTCCGGCCAGAGCGCCGCCGAGTGGCTGGCCAAGGCCGATGTGGATGACATCGCCTGGGTGCTGAAGACCTTCGGTGAGGAGCGTTTTGCCAAGAAGATCGCCCGTGCCATTGTGCACGACCGCATGACCGAACCTTATGTGCGTACCCGTCAACTGGCGGAGATGATTGCCCGGGTCAATCCGAGCAAGGAGAAGGGCAAGCATGCGGCAACCCGCAGCTTCCAGGCCATTCGCATCTATATCAACAGCGAGCTGGACGAGATCGAAACCGCGCTCAACGGTGCACTGGAAGTGCTGGCACCACATGGCCGTCTGTCGGTGATCAGCTTCCATTCTCTGGAAGATCGATTGGTAAAGCATTTCATCCGCAAGCACGAGAAGGGGCCGGAAGTGCCTTATGGCATTCCGTTGACCGAGGCCCAGCTGGCTGGCGGTCGCAAATTGAAGTCGGTCGGCAAGGCACTCAAGCCTTCTGATCATGAAGTATCTGAAAACAGCCGGTCACGCAGCTCGGTGCTGCGGGTTGCCGAACGGCTGGCGGAGTAAGCGATGAGCGAAGTGCGTGTTCATCTGGCCAAGGAGATCGTTGCCGATCTCTGGCGGCACAAGCTGCAGATTTTTCTGTCGGTCGCCGTGCTGGTGACCGCGTTTGCCGTGATCCTGGTGACCAACATGACCCGTGGTCTGACGGCCAAGCAGAACGATCTGATGGCGGAAGAGGATCGCCTCAATATCGAATGGCGCCACCTGCTGCTGGAGCAGGGCACCCTGGCTGAACACTCCCGGGTGGCGAGTCTGGCGATGGACAAGTTGCAGATGGGTCGTCCGCTGGTGACCACCGAGAAGGTAATTACCCAACCATGAAACGCAAGGCTACAGCCAAAGCTGCCAAAGCGAATGTCAAAGCGCCATCGATCTATCCGTGGCGCTTTCGCACGCTTGCGGTGTTTATCGGCATCGCGTTTGTGGGTCTGATCCTGCGTCTGGCCTGGATCCAGGTGATCAATCCGGATCGTCTGCGTCAGGAAGGGGACATGCGTTCCCTGCGTACCACCTCTACCCAGGCGGTGCGCGGCATGATCACCGATCGCAACGGCGAGCAGCTGGCGGTTTCTGTGCCGGTCGAAGCTGTCTGGGCCGATCCCAAGACGGTGCATGAATCTGGTGCCATCAATAATGAGCGAGCCTGGCTGGCTCTCTCCGCCGTGCTCAAGCTCGACATCAATACCCTCAAACACCGCATCGCCAACCCCAGCAAACGCTTCGTCTATCTGCAGCGTCAGGTTACTCCTGCGGTGGCGGAATATATCAAGGGGCTCAAGCTGGGTGGCATCTACCTGCGCCCCGAAGCGCGCCGCTTCTATCCGACCGGCGAGATCAGCGCCCATCTGGTGGGGGTGACCAACATCGATGGCAGCGGTATTGAAGGGATTGAGCGCAGCTACAACGAGTGGCTGACGGCGACACCCGGCGAAATGCGGGTACGAAAGGATCGTCAAGGTCGCGTCATCGAGCGGCTTGGCATCGTCAAAGAGGGCAAGAACGCCAACGATCTGCAGCTTAGTATCGATCAGCGGGTGCAGGCTCTGGCCTACCGTGCCCTCAAGCGGGCAACCGACGAGAACAAGGCGACCTCCGGCTCCATGGTGATGCTGGATATCAAGACCGGTGAAGTACTCGCCATGGTCAACACCCCCTCCTATAACCCGAACAACCGCGGCCAGTATCAGAGCTTCCGGGTACGCAACCGGGTGGTGACCGATACCTACGAGCCGGGTTCGACCGTCAAGCCATTGATTTTGCTCAGTGCCTTGCAGGCAGGTGTCACCAGCTGGAAAGATTTCATTCCCGGTGGTCCGCTCTTTATCGGTGCCAAGCAGATCAAGGACGTCAGTATCCACAAGGCGACCAACCTCTACGACATCCTGCGCTACTCCTCCAACATAGGTATGTCGCGTATCGCGCTGAGGATGCCGGCGCAGGAGATGATCAATACCCTCAGCATGTTCGGTTTCGGCATGGATACCGGCAGCGGGCTGATGGGCGAGAGCAGCGGCATGCTGCCCCAGCGTCGTCGCTGGTCCGATATCGAGCGAGCAACCCTCTCGTTCGGTTATGGTCTGCGAGTCACCCCGCTGCAGCTGGCTTCCGCCTACGCCACCCTGGCCAACAAGGGCAAACGGGTGCCGCTCTCCATCGTCAAGGTGACTACGCCGCCCAAGGGTGAGCAGGTTATCGATCACAACAACGCCGCTGCCATGTTGCAGGCGCTGGAGTATGTGGTCGACAACGCCATTCCAAAAGCCAAGATCCCGGGCTATCGGGTCGGTGGCAAGAGTGGTACC
Source organism: Aeromonas sp. s13 (assembly GCF_040907905.1). Classification (NCBI taxonomy): domain Bacteria; kingdom Pseudomonadati; phylum Pseudomonadota; class Gammaproteobacteria; order Aeromonadales; family Aeromonadaceae; genus Aeromonas; species Aeromonas sp. s13. The sequence goes on from NZ_JBFOCS010000040.1 coordinate 123,099, forward strand.
GCCAAGGTCGCCGTCGCCGGTGGCTATGGCAAGGATTACATGGCCTGGTTTGCCGGTTTCGCACCCGCCAGTGATCCCCGTTTCGTCATGGTGGTGGTGATCAACGAGCCAAAAGGCAGCGCCTATTATGGCGGCGCCGTGGCGACCCCACCGTTTGCAGAGGCCATGGGCGGGGTGCTGCAGCTCTTCAATATTCGTCCCGATGCGGTGCCGCCAGCGGTGCCCACCAAACTTGCCCGTACGGAGGCTTCTCTTGTCCCGCGCACTTGATGCATTACTGCGCCCCTTCGGTATCCAGGCGCCGGCGCTCACCCTGACCGATATCCAGCTGGATAGCCGGCGGGTTGGCCCCGGCTCGCTCTTCGTGGCCATTCGCGGTCATCAAGTGGATGGCAGACGGTTTATCGAACAGGCGGTGGCTCAGGGAGCGACCGCTGTTGTGTTTGAGGAGGATGGTGAATTTATCCCACCATCGACTCCGGTTCCCTGTATTGGGATGCGGGATCTGCCCGCTCACCTCTCTGCTCTTGCAGGTTATTTCTACGATCAACCAGCCAAAAAACTGGATCTGGTCGGGATCACCGGCACCAATGGCAAGAGCACTACGGCGCTGCTGGTCGCCAACTGGCGCACCCTGCTGGGTGGCAAGGCGGGTGTGATGGGCACCATCGGCAACGGCCTGTTTGGCAATTTGATCGAAGCGGAAAATACCACCGGCAGCGCCGTGCAGGTGCAAGCCAATCTGGCTGCGCTGCAAGAACAGGGCGCGGATCTGGTGGCGATGGAGGTCTCCAGCCATGGTCTGGTGCAGCATCGTGTTGCCGCACTGCCGTTTGCCGTTGCCGTTTTCACCAACCTGAGCCGGGATCACCTCGATTATCACGGCACCATGGAAGCCTATGGCGCCGCCAAGGAGCAGCTGTTGCAGCTGGTCGATGAGTCGAATGCGGTGATCAACCGCGATGACGCGCTGGGTGCCAAGTGGCTCGAAAAATACCCGGCAGCGGTGGCGTTCAGCGTTAATGGCCCGATCGAAAACCATTCTGGCCGTCAATTAACGGCGCAGCAGCTCGATTTTCACCAGCAAGGTTTTCGCGCGCAGATTAACTCCAGCTGGGGGAATGGTGTATTATCCGCCCCCTTGCTCGGGCGCTTCAACGTCAGCAATGTGCTGGCCGCGATGGGCGTGATGCTGGTGCTCGGCTATGACTTCCATGAGCTACTGGCAACGGCCCCGAAATTGCAGCCGGTAACCGGTCGCATGGAGTGTTTTGGCGGTGGTGATACGCCGCTGGCGGTGGTCGATTACGCCCACACCCCGGATGCGCTGGAGAAGGCATTGCAGGCCCTGCGGGTGCATTGCACAGGGCTGCTCTGGTGCTTGATTGGCTGTGGTGGCGACCGCGATCGCGGCAAGCGCCCCATGATGGCTGCCATGGCCGAGCAGTATGCGGATCGCGTGATCCTGACCGACGACAATCCCCGTACCGAGGAGCCGACCCGGATCATGGCCGACATGGTGGCGGGTCTTCGCGATCCTGCTGCGGTGCAGGTGGAGCACGACCGGGTCAAGGCGATTGCGCTGGCCATCGGTCAGGCGAGCAAACAGGACATCATCCTGGTGGCCGGTAAGGGTCACGAGGATTATCAGATCATTGGAACCGACAAGCGGCACTATAGCGACCGGGAAACCGTCGCCGCCGCTTTGCACACATTATTGGAGTCATTCAAATGATGACCCTCAGGCTTGCCGAGCTGGCGCAGGTACTCGATGCCCGTCTGATTGGTGAAGATGGCGAGATCACCGCAGTCAGTACCGACACCCGCACCCTGGGTGCCGGTGCCCTGTTCGTTGCTCTGCGCGGCGAGCGCTTCGATGCCCACGATTTTTGCGAACAGGCCGTTCAGGCGGGGGCCTCTGCCCTGCTGGTCGAGCGTGAGCTGCCGCTGGCCATCCCCCAGCTGGTGGTGACCGACAGTCTGAAGGGACTGGGTCGCCTCGGCAAACTGGTGCGCGAGCGCATCAACCCGAAAGTGCTGGCCATTACCGGCAGCTGCGGCAAGACCACGGTGAAGGAGATGGCAACCGCCATCCTGCGCAACGAAGGGGAAGTGCTGGCCACCGCTGGCAACTTCAACAACGAGGTGGGCGTGCCGCTCACCCTGCTGCGCCTCGAACCGCAACACAAGTTTGCGGTGATGGAGCTGGGTGCCAACCATCCGGGCGAAATCGCCTGGACTACTTCACTGGCCAAACCCGATGCCGCCATCATCAACAACGTGGCGGCGGCCCATCTGGAGGGGTTCGGCTCGCTGGAAGGGGTGTTCCACGCCAAGAGCGAAATTTTTGAGGGGCTGAGCGAGGGCGGCACCGCCATCGTCAATGCCGACAACGAATTCTGGCCGAAGTGGCGGGAACGCGGCATTCAGTGCGCCTTCTCCATCGAAGATCAGAGCCAGCCGTTCCACGCGCGCAACCTTGTGCTCAACGAGCGAGGCTGCGCCGAGTTCGTGATGGTGACCCCGCAGGGTGAGCTGAGCCTGACTCTGGCGATCCCGGGTCGCCACAACGTGGCCAATGCGTTGGCTGCCGCCGCGGGCTGTCTGGCCCTCGGCGCATCCCTCGCCTGTGTCAAGGCGGGGCTGGAGCAGATGGCACCGGTCAAGGGGCGCTTCTGCGTCCAGCGCTGGGGCGGTCTGACCCTGGTGGATGATACCTACAATGCCAGCGTGGAATCCGTGCTGGCGGGCATCGATGCCCTGACCGCCATGGGCGGCTTCAAGGTGCTGGTGTTCGGTGATATGCGGGAACTGGGTGAGGAGTCTGCCGAGCAACACGCCCGGGTTGGCCGTCATGCCCGCGAGCGCGGTCTGGATGCCGTGCTGACAGTGGGGGAAGAGAGTCGCCACACCGCAGATGCCGCGGCTGGCCGACATTTCGATAACAAGGCGTCGTTGTTTGAAGTGCTTGCGCAAATGATAAATACACATCAGGAAATTTCGATTCTGGTCAAGGGCGCCCGTGGCTCCCGCATGGAAGATATCGTCGAGATGGTCAAAGGCCATCAGGAGTCAGCCACATGCTAGTCTGGCTGGCCGAACTGCTCACCCCGCACTTCACCTTCTTCAACGTCTTCTCCTACCTGACGTTTCGCGCCATCCTGTCGATCATCACCGGACTGGGGGTTGCCCTCTGGATGGGGCCGCGGCTGATCCGCCGTCTGCAGATCCTGAAGTTTGGTCAGGTAATCCGCAACGACGGTCCCGAGTCCCACCTCAGCAAGCGGGGCACCCCGACCATGGGTGGCCTGATGATCATTGCGGCGATTTTCACGTCTGTGCTGCTCTGGTGCCGCCTCGACAATCCCTATGTCTGGCTGGTGTTGTTTGTGCTGGGTGCCTATGGCGCCATCGGCTTTGCCGACGACTACCTCAAGGTGGTGCGCAAGAATACCGACGGCCTGATCGCGCGCTGGAAGTATTTCTGGCAATCAGCGGTAGCGCTGGCGGTGGCGGTGTTCCTCTATGCGACTGCAACCCATGAGGGGCAGACCCAGCTGGTGGTGCCTTTCCTCAAGGATGTGATGCCGCAGCTTGGCCTGATGTTTATCGTGCTGACCTACTTTGTCATCGTCGGTACCTCCAATGCGGTCAACCTGACCGACGGTCTCGACGGCCTGGCCATCATGCCGACCGTGATGGTGGCGGGGGGCTTTGCCCTGATCGCCTGGGCTACCGGTAACGTCAACTTTGCCAGCTACCTGCACATTCCCTACGTGCCCTATACCTCCGAGCTGGTGATCGTCTGTACTGCCATCGTCGGGGCGGGTCTTGGTTTCCTCTGGTTCAACACCTATCCGGCCCAGGTCTTTATGGGGGACGTCGGTTCCCTGGCGCTGGGCGGCGCGCTTGGCACCATCGCCGTGCTGGTCCGTCAGGAGTTCCTGTTGGTGATCATGGGCGGCGTCTTCGTGATGGAGACCGTCTCGGTGATCCTGCAGGTGGGTTCATACAAGCTGCGCGGCGTGCGGATCTTCCGCATGGCGCCGATCCATCACCACTACGAGAAGAAGGGCTGGCCGGAGCCGCGCGTCATCGTGCGCTTCTGGATCATCACCCTCGTGCTGGTGCTGCTGGGTCTTGCCACCCTGAAGGTGAGGTAAGGCCATGGTCATCATCATCGGATTGGGCAAAACCGGACTATCCTGTGTCGATTACTTCCTCGGCCGTGGCGTGACGCCATTGGTGATGGATACCCGTGCCAACCCGCCCGGCAAGGATCAACTGCCGCTTGAGGTAGAGCTCATTCACGGTCTCGACGAGGCGCTGCTCAAGCAGGCGCACATGATCGTCGCGAGCCCGGGTATCGCGCTGGCGACCCCCGAACTGAAAGCCGCTGCCGAGTGTGGCGTGCAGATCGTCGGTGATATCGAGCTGTTTGTGCGCGAGACCCAGACCCCGGTCATCGCCATCACCGGCTCGAACGGCAAGAGCACGGTTACTACCCTGGTGGGCGAGATGATTGCCGAAGCCGGTCTCAATGTCGGTGTGGGCGGCAATATCGGCACGCCTGCGCTGGAGCTGCTCAAGCAGCCGATGGATCTCTGCGTGCTGGAGCTTTCCAGCTTCCAGTTGGAAACTACTCACAGTTTGCGTGCTGCCGCCTCCGTGGTGCTGAACCTCTCAGAAGATCACATGGATCGTTATCAGGGCATGGCCGACTATCGCGCCGCCAAGATGGAGATCCATCAGCACTCCAAACACATTCTGGTCAATCGTGACGATGCCCAGACCCTGCCCGATGTGGGTCAGGTGTGGCAGAGCTTTGGTCTCGATTGCAATGGCTATGGCCGTTGCCTGCTGGATGGCCGCCACTGGCTGACCCTGCACGGTGAACCACTGCTGGCGGTAGACGAGATGAAGATCGTCGGTGCCCACAATCAGGCCAACGCGCTGGCCGCCATGGCGCTGTGCGATGCGGTCGGCATTCCTCGTGCGGCTCAGCTTACCGTGCTGCGTCGTTTCGAGGGCTTGCCACACCGTGCCCGCTTCGTACGCGAGGTGAACGGGGTGCGCTGGATCAACGACTCCAAGGCCACCAACGTGGGAGCCACGCTGGCTGCCGTTGCCGGTGTGCGCGAGTCGGTCAAGGGGCGCCTGCTGTTGCTGGCCGGTGGTCAGGGCAAGGGGCAGGATTTTGGCCCGATCCAGGCGCTGCTGGGCAACCAGATCGATCACATGTACTGCTTCGGTCAGGATGCCGAGGTGCTGCTGGCACTGGGCGAGCAGACCGAACGGGTGGCCGACCTGGCCGCTGCGGTTGCCAAAGCGGCGGCCGATGCCAAGCCCGGTGACTGGGTGCTGCTGGCGCCAGCCTGTGCCAGCCTCGATCAGTTCAAGTCGTTCGAGGTGCGCGGCGATCGCTTCACCGAGATGGTGCTGGCACTATGAACGCCCTTCGCGCAGCAGCAGGTCTGTTCCAGCGCTGGTTGTTACCGGCACGCCCTGCCGGTCTCTACGATCGGCAGCTGGTACTGCTGGCGCTCTCCCTGATGGCGGTCGGGGTTGTCATCGTGGCCTCGGCGTCGATCCCCGAAGGGATTGCGCTGGGAGATGACCCCTTCATGTTTGTGAAGCGTCACGCCCTGTTTCTGGTGATGGCGCTCGGTATCTCCTGGTTTGTGTTGCAGGTGCCGATGGCGCGCTGGCAACAGCACAACGGCCCCATGCTGCTGCTGGCGATCTTGATGCTGGTGCTGGTGCTACTGGTGGGCCGCAACGTTAACGGTGCGGTGCGCTGGTTGCCGCTTGGCCCCTTCAACCTGCAGCCTGCCGAGTTTGGCAAGCTGGCGCTGTTTGTCTATCTGGCCGGTTATCTGGTGCGGCGCCAGAGCGAAGTGCGCGAAGCCTGGATCGGCTTCCTGAAACCGCTGGCAGTGTTCGGGGTGCTGGCGGTCTTGCTGCTGTTGCAGCCTGACCTGGGTTCCACCGTGGTGATGTTCGTTACCTCGTTCGGCATGCTGTTTCTGGCCGGTGCCCGACTGGGGCAGTTTTTGACCCTGATCGGCGCGGGCCTCGGCTCGGTGGTGATGCTGATCATCGTCGAGCCCTACCGGATGCGGCGGGTGACCTCCTTTATGGATCCCTGGGCCGATCCATTCGGCAGCGGCTACCAGTTGACCCAGTCGCTAATGGCGTTTGGTCGTGGCAGCTGGTTTGGCGAAGGGCTTGGCAACTCTATCCAGAAGATGGAATACCTGCCGGAAGCGCACACCGACTTCGTGTTTGCGATCCTCGGTGAAGAGCTGGGTTACGTCGGGGTGCTGGGCGCCCTGTTCCTGATTTTTGCGTTGGCGGTCAAGGCGCTCAAGCTGGGGCATCGTGCGTTGGTGGCAGAGCGGCTCTATGACGGTTATCTGGCGATCGGCATCGGCATCTGGTTCAGCTTCCAGACCTTCGTCAACGTCGGCGCGGCCAGTGGCATGATGCCAACCAAGGGCTTGACCCTGCCGCTGGTCAGTTACGGTGGTTCCAGTCTCATCATCATGTCGGTGGCGGTGAGCATGTTGATTCGAATCGATTTTGAGTTGCGTCAGGCGACAGCCCAGGCGCGCGTGCGGGAGGTTTAGTGAGCAAGACTCTGTTGGTGATGGCGGGTGGTACCGGTGGGCATGTGTTCCCCGGTCTGGCCGTGGCCGATCGCCTGAAGGCCCAGGGCTGGACTGTCCACTGGCTCGGCACTGCCGACCGGATGGAGGCGGAGCTGGTGCCCGCCCACGGTTATCCCATCTCCTTCATCGATATTCAGGGGGTGCGTGGCAACGGCATCAAACGACTGCTGGTGGCGCCCTATCGCATCGTCAAATCGATCCTGCAGGCGCGTCAGGTGCTCAAGACCGTTCGCCCTGATGTGGTGCTCGGCATGGGCGGTTTTGCTTCCGGCCCGGGTGGCGTGGCGGCCTGGTTCTCCGGCATCCCGCTGCTGCTCCATGAGCAGAATGCCGCTGCCGGCATGACCAACAAGTTGCTGGCCCGTATCGCCAGGCGGGTGTTGATGGCATTTCCGGGCGCCTTCGCGCCGAGCCGTCGCACCGCCGTGGTCGGTAATCCGGTGCGTCCCGAAGTGGTCGCTCTGCCGGATCCGCAACTGCGCAGCGGGGATGAGCCACTGCATCTGCTGATCGTCGGCGGCAGTCTGGGGGCGCGGGTGCTCAACGAGCAGGTACCTGCTGCGGTGGCAGCATCCGGCGTGCCCATTGAAGTGCGTCACCAGTGTGGCAAGGGCAATGCCGAGACAGTGTCTGCTGCCTATGCCCAGCACGGCATAAATGCCGAGGTGAGCGAATTTATCAAGGATATGGCCAGCGCCTACGCCTGGGCCGACCTGGTGGTCTGCCGTGCCGGTGCGCTGACTGTTTCCGAAGTGGCTGCCGCCGGTGTAGCTGCCATTTTCGTGCCGCTGCCCCATGCGGTGGATGATCACCAGACCCGTAACGCCCTGACCCTGGTCGACGGCGGAGCGGCCGAGTTTCTGCCCCAGTCCGAGCTGAATACCGCCTCACTGGCGGCGCGCCTGACCTGGCTGGCTGGTCGCAGGGAGACCCTGTTTAACATGGCGAAAGCGGCTCGCCGCGTCGCCATCACCGATGCGGCCGAGCGGGTTGCAGATGAGTGCAAACAGCTCGCAACCGGGCAGCGTGGTAAAGATTGATGAGCAAGGTTGCAGCGGTGACTCCGGGCAGCCTTGTACTTGTATGTATTGATGCCGCCGTGCAGCCGCGCTTTGACGGCACATGGCCTGCGGCAGACTAAAGAGACGATTATGACCAAGGTTGAACTGGCAAAACTGCGTACTGTGATCCCCGAAATGCGCCGCGTGCGTCGCATCCACTTTATCGGCATCGGTGGTGCCGGTATGGGCGGTATCGCCGAAGTGCTTGCCAACGAAGGGTATCAGGTAACGGGTTCTGATCTGGCTCGCAACGCCGTGACCGAGCGGTTGGCCGGACTGGGCGCGCACATCTTCGTCGGCCACAGTGCCGAACACGTTGAGGGTGCCAGCGTGGTGGTGGTCTCTACTGCCATCAAGCAGGACAACCCGGAGCTGCTGGCTGCCCGCGAACTGCGGATCCCGGTGGTGCGCCGTGCCGAGATGCTGGCCGAGCTGATGCGTTTCCGCCACGGTATCGCCATCGCCGGTACCCACGGCAAGACCACCACCACCAGTCTGGTGGCGAGCATCTATGCCGAAGCCGACCGCGATCCGACCTTCGTCATCGGTGGTCTGCTCAACAGTGCCGGTACCAATGCCCGACTGGGCAGCAGCCGCTACCTGATCGCTGAGGCGGACGAGAGCGACGCCTCTTTCCTGCATCTGCAGCCGATGGTCTCTATCGTGACCAACATCGAAGCGGATCACATGGATACCTACGGCGGTGATTTCTCCAAGCTGAAGGCCACCTTCATCGAGTTTCTGCACAATCTGCCCTTCTACGGACTGGCGGTGGTCTGCATCGATGATCCGGTGATCCGTGGCATGTTGCCCGAGATTGCCCGCCCGACTCTGACCTACGGCCTCTCTGATGATGCCGACGTGCAGGTGCTGGATTTTGTCCAGACCACCAACCACAGCTGCTTCCGTGTTCGCCGCAAAGAGGCGGGTGAGCTGCAGGTGACCCTCAATTTGCCGGGTATTCACAACGCATTGAACGCCGCAGCGGCGATAGCTGTCGCGACAGAGGACGGTGTCAGCGATGAGGCCATCATCTCTGCACTGGCCAAGTTTGAAGGTGTTGGCCGTCGCTTCCAGCAGTATGGCGAGTTTGAAACCGGTCGCGGCAAGGCGATGCTGGTGGACGATTACGGTCACCACCCGAGCGAAGTGAAGGTCACGATCAATGCTGCCCGTGCCGGTTGGCCCGAGAAGCGTCTGGTGATGGTGTTCCAGCCGCACCGTTATACCCGCACCCGCGACCTCTACGAGGACTTCGCCGATGTGCTCTCGAAGGTAGACGTGCTGGTGATGCTGGAGGTTTATGCTGCCGGTGAGGAGCCGATCCCGGGCGCTGATGGACGGGCACTGTGCCGCTCCATTCGCTCGCGTGGCAACCTGGAACCCATCTTCGTCGCCACGCCAGATGACGTGCCAGCCGTGCTGGCCGACTTGATCGGCGAGGGGGATTTGGTGCTGACTCAAGGCGCCGGGAACGTCGGGGCACTGGCCCGTCGTCTCGGAGAGATGAAATTGAGCATAGATAGCATGAAATCTGGCGCCTGAGGGCCCAATGAGTATTTTGACCGCCAAGCCGGGGCCTATATAATGGCGAACCGGTCTGTCAAAGGCCGGTTTAGCGCGTTACACGGGGATCGATCGGGTGGAGGCAAGGGCACAGGGGCGCACCAAGGGTGGCTTCATCGCAGGGGTAGCATTTTTCCTGCTGGTGATATGGGGCTGCTACCGGACGGCGCTGGATGTTAAAGGTTGGCTGACAGATGCCAACCGGTTGCCCATGAGCGAGCTGTTGCTGCAGGGGCAACACCAGTATTTGCAAACCGAAGAGCTGCGGATGGCCGTGCTGGATGGCGCCGAGCTGCGCAACTTCTTCGAATTGGACGTCAACGAATTGCAGGCACGGCTCAATGCCTTGCCATGGGTGGCCTCGGTCTCGGTACGAAAGAAGTGGCCGAACAAGATCAAGATCTACCTCACAGAACAAGATGTGGCGGCGCGCTGGAATGGCAACCGCTTCGTCAACACCAAGGGCAAGGTATTCAGTGCCCCGGATCGGGTCAAGACGCCGCTATTGCAGCTGTCAGGGCCGGATGATCAGGCCGCCCGGGTGTTGAAAGAGAGTCGGCAGTACGAGTCGCAACTGGCTGCCAAGGGATACAAGTTGCTGGGGGTGAATCTGACCCCCCGCCATGCCTGGGAACTGACCCTGGATGGCAATATCAAGCTGTTCCTGGGACGCAATGACATTGCGCTCCGGTTGCAGCGGTTTATCGATGCCTTCCCGGTTATCGAACCCCGTGCGCAAGTCGCCTACGTGGATCTTCGATATGACACCGGAATGGCAGTTGGCTGGAAGAAGAGCGAAGAGAAAGTGCATGACCAACACCGCAGATAGGAATTTGATTGTCGGACTGGATATCGGCACAACCAAGGTGGCGGTTCTGGTCGGGGAAGTATTGCCGGACGGTGAACTGAACGTCATCGGTATGGGCAGTCACGCTTCTCGCGGAATGGAGAAGGGCGGGGTCAATGACCTCGACTCCGTGGTCAAGTCACTGCGCCGCGCGGTGGAAGAGGCCGAGATGATGGCAGATTGCCAGATCAGCTCGGTCTATCTGGGGTTGTCCGGCAAGCATATTGACTGCCGCAACGAGACCGGTATGGTGCCCATCTCCGATGAAGAGGTGACCCAGGAGGATGTGGACAACGTGATCCACACCGCCAAGTCGGTTCGCCTCTCCGACGAGTTGCGGGTGCTGCATGTGCTGCCTCAGGAGTTTGCCATCGATTATCAGGAAGGGATCAAGAATCCGGTTGGCCTCTCCGGTGTGCGGATGGCAGCCAAGGTTCACCTGATCACCTGCCATAACGACATGGCCCGCAACATCGAGAAGTGTGTCGAGAAAGTGGGTCTGCGAGTCGATCAACTGATCTTCTCCGCGCTGGCCTCCAGCTATGCGGTGTTGACCGAAGACGAGAAAGAGCTGGGTGTCTGCGTGGTGGACATCGGTGGCGGCACCATGGATATGTCGCTGTTTACCGGCGGTGCCCTGCGCCACACCAAGGTGATCCCGTATGCTGGCAGCACTGTGACCAGCGACATCGCCTACGCCTTCGGCACGCCGCCGCTCGACGCGGAAGCGATCAAGGTGCGCTACGGTTGCGCCCTCGGTCGTCTGGTCAGCAAGGAAGACAATATTGAAGTACCCAGTGTCGGCGGTCGCCCGGCGCGCAGCCTGCAACGGCAGACACTGGCTGAAGTGATTGAGCCCCGTTACACCGAGTTGCTCTCCATGGTGAATGATGAGCTGGTGAGGGTACAAAGCGAGTTGAAAGCGCAGGGGGTCAAGCATCAGCTGGCAGCCGGTGTGGTCTTGACCGGCGGCGCTGCCCAGATTGAAGGCATTGTGGAGTGTGCAGAGCAGATCTTCCAGAGCCAGGTCCGGGTGGGAGAGCCCATGAATATACGTGGTTTGAGTGATTACGTGCAGGCACCGGTGTACTCGACTGCGGTCGGGTTGCTGCAATATGGCCGCACCCATCAAGCCACAGGTAGCAACAAAGAATATGCCGCCAAGGCAAGCGTCGGTGGCCTGGTCAAACGGGTTAGCAACTGGCTGCGTGGCGAGTTCTAAGAATTTTGCTGAGTCAGGCAAATAAAGCGGAGAGACAACATGTTTGAATTTATGGATAGCCACACTGACGAAGCCGTCATTAAAGTGATCGGTGTAGGTGGCGGCGGCGGTAACGCTGTCGAACACATGGTTCGTCAAAATATTGAGGGTGTTGAGTTCATTACCGTCAACACCGATGCCCAGGCACTGCGTAACTCTAGCGCCAACACTACCCTGCAGATCGGCGGTGGCATCACCAAGGGTCTGGGTGCCGGAGCCAATCCGGAAGTGGGTCGTGATGCGGCCATGGAAGATCGCGAAGCGCTGCGTGAGCTGCTGACCGGTTCCGACATGGTGTTTATCGCCGCCGGTATGGGTGGTGGTACCGGTACCGGTGCTGCGCCGATCGTGGCAGAAGTGGCACGTGAGATGGGCATCCTGACCGTTGCTGTGGTGACCAAGCCGTTCTCCTTCGAAGGGAAGAAGCGGATGGGCTTCGCCGCGCACGGTATCGAAGAGCTCTCCAAGAACGTCGACTCCCTGATCACCATCCCCAACGACAAGTTGCTGAAGGTGCTGGGTCGCGGTATCTCCCTGCTGGACGCCTTCAAGGCGGCCAACGATGTACTGCTTGGCGCGGTACAGGGCATTGCCGAGCTGATCACCCGTCCGGGCTTGATCAACGTCGACTTCGCGGACGTGCGTACTGTGATGCGTGAAATGGGTACCGCCATGATGGGTACCGGTTCCGCTTCCGGTGATGACCGTGCTGAAGAAGCGGCCGAGAAGGCTATCTCCAGCCCGCTACTGGAAGACGTGGATCTGGCTGGTGCCCGTGGCATCCTGGTCAACATCACCGCCGGTATGGACATGACCATCGAAGAGTTCGAAACCGTGGGTAACGCGGTCAAGGCCTTCGCTTCCGAGAACGCCACTGTAGTTGTGGGTACCGTAATCGATCCGGAAATGCACGATGAACTGCGTGTGACCGTAGTTGCTACCGGTATCGGTGCCGAGCGCAAGCCGGACATCACGCTAGTCAAGAGCAGCCAGGTGCAAGAGCGCCCGGTGCGTCAGCCGCTGGTTAGCGACATGATGCAAGGCCGCGTGATGGACGAAGCCCCGGCCAAGGTGGTCAACGCCGAGCCGCAAGCCCGTCGTGAACCGGATTATCTGGATATTCCGGCGTTCCTGCGCAAGCAAGCTGACTAAGCCTCTTATGGCTCTCGTTTGTTTGTTGTTCAAGGAATGTGCTAAGATGGCCTGCCAACGACCATCTGGTCCGGATTTTAAGCTGTTTAGGGTACACCCATGATTAGACAAAGAACCTTGAAAACGAGTGTACAGGCGACTGGTGTCGGCCTGCATTCGGGCCGGAAAGTCACCATGACGTTCCGTCCGGCGCCTGTGAACACAGGAATCGTTTACTTGCGTACCGACCTGAATCCTGTGGTGGAGCTGCCAGCCAATGCCGATCAGGTGCGCGATACCGTGCTCTGTACCGCTCTGGTCAACGAAGCCGGTGTCCGTGTCTCTACCATTGAGCACCTCTCCGCCGCGCTGGCCGGGATGGGGATCGACAACCTCTACGTTGAGGTTGATGCGCCCGAGATCCCGGTGATGGATGGTAGTGCGCATCCCTTTATCTACCTGCTGCAGGAAGTCGGGATCCGTGAGCAGAATGCTGCCAAGCAGTTTGTGCGGATCAAGAAGAGCATCCGGGTTGAAGACGGCGACAAGTGGGCGGAATTCCACCCCTATCGCAACGGCTTCAAGATGGATCTCGAGATCGATTTCCAGCATCCGGTCTTTGAAGGGCGCAATCAGCGCTGCGTACTGGATTTCTCCGGTGCCTCCTTCGTGAAAGAGATCAGCCGTGCCCGTACCTTCGGGTTCATGCGTGATATCGAGTACCTGCGTTCCCAGAACCTGGCGCTGGGCGGAAGCCTGGAAAACGCCGTGGTACTGGACGATTATCGGGTGCTGAACGAAGACGGTTTGCGTTATGAGGACGAGTTCGTCAAGCACAAGATGCTGGACGCGATCGGTGACCTCTATATGTGTAACCGCAGCATCATCGGTGAGTTCCGTGCCTACAAGACCGGGCATGCCCTGAACAACAAGCTGCTGCGTGCCTTGCTGGCCGAGCAGGAGGCTTGGGAACTGGTGACCTTCGAGGGTGAGGGCGACAAAGCGCCTATCGCTTACTACGATAACGGTCTGGTTCTGGCCTGATAGCTGTGCAACGGAACGTCGGTCCTCTCTCCGCACCGACGTTCCGTCATTTGTTTACTCCATCCTTTAATACCGATTATCTCCCGGTTTTATTTCCCGTGCAGGCTCCTGGCCGCACCTGACCGAGCAGACTGATTTCTATGAGCATTACCCTGATCCTCCACGGCAAGCAGCGACGCAAGTTGCACCTGCCCAAACAACGTCTGGCCTGGGTCGGCGGTATTCTCTTCTCCCTGTTGGCCCTTGGTGGCGGCTGGCTCTGGCAGAGCTGGCACCAGAAAATGGAGGCGCTGGAAGTGGCGCTTGCCGTTGCCGAGCAACAGTCCGTTGACCAGAGTGGCGACGAAGCCCGTGAACAGTTGGCAATGCTGGCTGCCCAGGTAGGCACCATGCAGGGCCAGCTTGGCCGTCTCAATGCCCTCGGCGAACGATTGACCGAGCAGGCCGATCTCGATCCCGACGAGTTCAATTTCAAAGAGCTGCCCCCCATGGGCGGCCCTTCTTATGATGAAGAGCTGGAAGTGAGCCTCAACGAGCTGCAGGCCTCGATGAAACACCTCAGCCAGCAGCTCAGCAGCCGCGAAGAGCAGCTGTCGGTACTTGAATCTTTCATCATGAATCACCATATCACCGATGCCGGTTTTATTTCCGGCACGCCAGTCAAACAGGAGCGAGTTTGGGTCTCGTCCGGGTTTGGTGGACGGGTCGATCCGTTCAACGGGCGTGCCAAGATGCACAAAGGGGTCGATTTCCGTGGCAAACCCGGAACCCCGATTCTGGCCACCGGGCCCGGCATTGTCAGCTGGGCGGGCCGTCATCCGGAATTTGGCAATATGGTGGAGATTAATCACGGCAATGGCCTGGTCACCCGCTATGCCCACAACTCCAAGTTGCTGGTCGAGGTGGGCACCCTGGTTGATCAGGGTCAGAAGATTGCCTTGATGGGACGCACCGGTCGCGCGACCGGGGTCCATCTGCATTACGAAGTGTTGAAAGATGGTCGTCAGGTCAACCCCGCACGCTTTCTCAGTGCCAGACGGGGTTAGGTTTTTTTCTTCAGGTTCCAGTGACGGAACGCTTTTATAACCAGAAATAGTTGGTACCCATGATTAGCACACTGCTTACCAAGATTATCGGCAGCCGGAACGACAGAACGCTCAAGGCTTTGCGCAAAATTGTAAAACAGATCAATGCCATGGAGCCGCAGTTCGAGGCTCTGTCCGATGCCGAGTTGCAGGCCAAAACGGCTGAATATCGTCAGCGTATCGAGCAGGGTGAGACCCTGGAGCAGTTGCTGCCGGAAGCGTTCGCGACCGTGCGTGAAGCCTCCAAGCGGGTGTTTGGCATGCGCCACTTCGACGTGCAGCTGATCGGCGGCATGGTGCTGAACTCCAACCGCATCGCGGAAATGAAAACCGGTGAAGGTAAGACTCTTACGGCGACTTTGCCAGCTTACCTGAACGCCCTGAGCGGCCGCGGTGTGCACGTCGTGACGGTGAACGACTATTTGGCCAAGCGTGATGCGGAGGCGAACCGCCCGCTGTTTGCCTTCCTCGGCATGACCGTCGATTGCAACGTGCCCGGTATGGACGCATCCCAGAAGCGTGACGCCTATGCCGCAGACATCACCTACGGTACCAACAACGAATTCGGTTTCGACTACCTGCGCGACAACATGGCGTTCTCGCCGGAGCAGCGCGTACAGCGCCCGCTCAACTACGCGCTGGTGGATGAGGTGGACTCGGTGCTTATCGATGAAGCCCGGACTCCGCTCATCATCTCCGGTCCGGCCGAAGACAGCTCCGAGCTCTATATCCGCGTCAACAAGCTGATCCCGCTGCTGGTCAAGCAGGACAAGGAAGACACCGAAGAGTACACCGGTGACGGTCACTACACGGTGGACGAGAAGAACCGTCAGGCCCTGCTGACCGAAAACGGTCAGATCTTCGTGGAAGAGCTGCTCAAGAAAGAGGGGCTGTTGGACGAGAACGACTCCCTGTTCTCCGCCTCCAACATCAGCCTGCTGCACCACGTCAATGCGGGTTTGCGTGCTCACACCCTGTTCGAGCGCAACGTCGACTACATCGTCCAGAAAGACGAGATCGTCATCGTCGACGAGCACACCGGCCGTACCATGCCGGGTCGTCGCTGGTCCGATGGTCTGCATCAGGCCGTTGAAGCGAAGGAAGGGGTGAAGATCCAGAACGAGAACCAGACGCTGGCATCCATCACCTTCCAGAACTACTTCCGTCTCTACAACAAGCTGGCGGGCATGACCGGTACTGCGGATACCGAAGCCTTTGAATTCCAGCAGATTTATGGCCTGGATACCGTGGTTATCCCGACCAACAAGCCGATGGTGCGCAAAGACATGGGCGATCTGGTCTACCTGACCGCCAATGAGAAGTATGCCGCCATCATCGAAGATATCCGTCAGTGTGTGGCCAAGGGCCAGCCTGTACTGGTTGGTACCGTCTCTATCGAGAACTCCGAGCTGCTCTCCGGCATCCTGACCAAGGAGAAGATCCCGCACAAGGTGCTGAACGCCAAGTTCCACGCCATGGAAGCGGAGATCGTTGCCCAGGCAGGTCAGACTGGTGCGGTTACCATCGCGACCAACATGGCCGGTCGTGGTACCGACATTGTGTTGGGCGGTAACTGGCAGGCAGAGATTGCCAAGCTGGAGAACCCGACCTGCGAGCAGATTGCCGAGCTGAAAGCAGCCTGGCAGGTGCGTCACGATGCGGTGCTGGCCGCCGGTGGTCTGCACATTATCGGTACCGAGCGTCACGAATCCCGTCGTATCGACAACCAGCTGCGCGGCCGTTCCGGTCGTCAGGGTGACCCGGGCTCCTCCCGTTTCTACCTCTCCATGGAAGATACCCTGATGCGGATCTTCGCCTCCGATCGCGTGACCGGCATGATGAAGAAGCTGGGCATGGAAGAGGGCGAAGCCATCGAGCACCCGTGGGTCACCAAGGCGATCGAAAACGCTCAGCGCAAGGTGGAAGGTCGCAACTTCGACATCCGCAAGAGCTTGCTGGAGTTTGATGACGTTGCCAACGACCAGCGCAAGGTGGTCTACGAGCAGCGCAACGAGCTGCTGGATACCAACGACATTTCCGAGACCATTCACGTTATCCGTGACGACGTCTACGGCGCAGTGATCGACGAATACATCCCGCCCCAGTCTCTGGAAGAGATGTGGGATGTGCCGGGCTTGGAAGCGCGCCTGAAGGCGGACTTCGCGCTGGATCTGCCGCTGCAACAGTGGCTGGCGGAAGATGACAAGCTGTACGAAGAGAAGCTGCGCGAGCGCATTCTGGATGAAGCCACCAAGCTCTATGCCCACAAGGAAGAGCTGGTCGGTAAAGAGGTGCTGCGCAACTTCGAGAAAGCGGTGATGCTGCAAACTCTGGATGGTCTGTGGAAAGAGCATCTGGCGGCCATGGATCACCTGCGTCAGGGCATCCATCTGCGCGGTTACGCCCAGAAGAACCCCAAGCAGGAGTACAAGCGCGAATCCTTCGATCTGTTCACCCAGATGCTGGAAACCCTCAAGCGCGACGTGGTCAGCATCCTGAGCCGTGTTCAGGTGCAGGAGCGCGATGTGGAAGCGATGGAAGAGCAGCAGCGTCAGCAGGCGGAAGCCGCTCCCCGCACCTATACCCACGCCGCTGCCGAGAGCCAGCTGGCCGATGAACAGGCCGCAGGCGAAGAGGGGCACACCACCTTCGTACGTGACGAGCAGAAAGTCGGTCGCAACGATCCCTGCCCGTGCGGCTCTGGCAAGAAGTACAAGCACTGCCACGGTCAGTTGACCTGATCGACGCTATGCCATAACAGGCGGGCCAAGTGCCCGCCTTGTTTTTGTCAGAAGGTGGCGAAGTCACTGTAGTAGCGCCACTTTGCAAAGGATTATCGGATATCAGGCTTCATCGGTCGCTTACCCAGCCGGAGGTTGGGTTCATCGAACGGCCCGGTCATGTATCGCGTGTAAAGGTACCAAGATGGAACAGAAAAAACGGATCTGGGTGGCGGTTGGCGTCATCGAGAATGAACGGGGCGATATCTTCATCGCCAGACGCTCCTCCGATCGCCATCAGGGGGATCGCTGGGAGTTTCCCGGTGGCAAGGTCGAGTCGGGCGAGGATCTGCTCACCGCACTGGATCGGGAGCTGTGGGAAGAGATCGGCATCCGGGTATTGGATTGTGCCCCCTTTATGGAGCTGCAGCACGACTACCCCGAGAAGCAGGTGTTGCTGGATATCTGGAAGGTGACCCGTTTCAGCGGTGAGCCGTTCGGCAAAGAGGGGCAGGAGTGCCTGTGGGTGCCGGTGGCCGAGCTGAACAACTACCACTTCCCCGATGCCAATGGCCCGATTGTAGCTCGGCTTCAAGGTCTGCTGGTGTGAGCCGGTAGTAATCAACAAGCATGAAAAAAGGGCCAATCGGCCCTTTTTCATATTGCAGAGGTGAGTGACCGGAGGCTTATAGCCACTGGTCACCCTCTTCCGGCTCCGGCAGCAGGTCCGGGTTGATCTCCCCCGGGATCCGCTTCTCTTCATCGGCCCATTCGCCGAGATCGATCAGCTGGCAGCGCTTGCTGCAGAAAGGGCGGAACGGACTCTGCGGGCCCCACTCCACTTCGCTCTGACAGGTCGGACACTTTACCTTGGTGACCATAAGCCCTCCTTAGCAGCAGGCGAGCTGGAACGGCACGTCGCCAATCGGCTGTTCTGCGGTAGGCAGAAAGCGCAGGGCGAAGCGGTTCTTGTGGCCGCTCAGGGTCGGGTAGCAGAACAGATTGCCCGGCAGCTTGATGCGGATCAGCTCGGCGCTCTCGGCGGTGTCCTGGAAGAAACCATTGCTGGCAACCTGCTCGCTGAAGCTGCCTGATTCGCGCCACAGGCGCAGCAGCAGAGTGATAGCATTCATCAGCAGGTTGATATCGCTCAGCCAGCCCTGCATCTGCTGGTGACGGGTGATGGCCGGGGTTCCGAGCCAGTGGTGCAGCTGCGGCACATCGAAGGCACACAGACCACCCGGGATGGAGAAGCGCTGGCGGATGGAGCCGAGCAGACGATCCTCTTTCAGGCGGGCACCCGGGCGTGGCGAATTGAGCAGGTTGCGGGAGAGCTGGCTGCTCTCTTGCTGCATCAGTTTGATCTGCTCCAGATCGACGTCGGGCAGGCTGGCCCAGTGGCTCAGACGCTGGCCGAGACGTTCCAGATCCTTGATGAGGTCGGCGCGCAGGTCACCACGCTCAAGCAACTCCTGCAGATCGAACAGCCCCTTGAAGAAGGCGATATGTGCCCAGGATTGTTCACTCTCCAGATTGTCGCGGATCTGGGAAAACAGGGACTCCAGACGAAGATAGGTCCGGCTTTTTTCATTGAGGGGAAAATCGTAAATCATGCCTAATCCTGGCCAGCCATAAACCGGCCTAGTGTACTCACACTTGGCGGCCTTGTTGAGAGGCAATTGCCAGATATGTCTCGTGCAGTGCCAAAATCCGCGTTTTAATCGCCATTTCGCTGCCATTGTGGTTTTCGATGACATCATCCGCCGCAGCGAGGCGTTCCACCCGACTCGCTTGGGCGGCGATGATGGCCCGGGCCTGCTCGGCCGATACCCCATCACGGCGACAGGTGCGCTCAATCTGGGTGGCTTCATCCACATCGACCACCAACACACGGTTGGCGAGGCCAGTGAGTTTGTTCTCCACCAGCAGCGGCACCACCAGCAGGCAGTAAGGAGAACTGGCCGCGGCACATTGGCGCAGCATTTCGCTGCGAATCAGCGGGTGGAGCAGGGCATTGAGCCACCCCTTGGCCTGCGGGTCACTGAAGACCCGCTCGCGCAGGGCGCGACGGTCGAGTTGGCCGCTCGGATCAATCACATCCGGGCCAAAATGGTCGGCGATGGCGGCAAGGGCCGGGGTGCCCGGCTCTACGACCTCGCGGGCGATCACATCGGCATCCACCACCTCGATACCCAGCGCGGCAAACTGATTGGCGATAGTGGTCTTGCCGCTGCCGATACCACCTGTGATAGCAACTACATACATGGGGGCCTCTTGCTCAAAGCAGGGTCGAGAGATACCAGCGGGTGATGGTATCGCCCCATAGCAGCGCAATCCAGCCCGCAATGGCGAGGTAGGGGCCGAAGGGGATGGGCTTGCCCTGATGATGTTTGTGCAAGGCGATCAGGCTGATGCCGATCACGGCACCGACCAGAGATGAGAGCAGCAGAATTATGGGCAGCGCCTGCCAACCGAGCCAGGCGCCCAGCGCCGCCAGCAGCTTGAAGTCGCCATAGCCCATCCCCTCCTTGCCAGTGAGCAGCTTGAAGGCCCAGTAGAGGCTCCAGAGCACCAGATAGCCCGCCATGGCGCCGATCACGGCATCAGCCAAGGGGACGAAGCCACCTGCCAGGTTGAACAGCAGCCCGCCCCACAGCAGTGGCAGGGTGAGCTGGTCGGGCAGCAACATCTTGTCGAGATCGATAAAGGTGAGGGCGACCAGCACCCAGGTCAGCAACAGGGCGGCCAACGTACCCCAGCCCGGCGTTATGACCATGGCAACGGCCACCGAGAGCAGGGCGGTCAGCAGCTCTACCAGCGGATAGCGGGCCGAGATGGGGGCCTGACAGTCGCGGCAACGCCCTTTGAGCCAGATCCAGCTCAACAGCGGGATGTTCTCCAGCGCAGTGATGGCGTGGCCACAGTGAGGGCATGCGGAGCGCGGCACCATCAGGTTGTAGCACTCTGGCGCAGTGGCCTCCTCATCAGGGGTGAAGTAGCTGCGATATTCGGCCTGCCACTCCCGTTCCAGCATGATGGGCAAGCGGTGGATGACCACGTTAAGGAAGCTGCCGATCATCAGGGAGAAGAGAAAAACCAGCGAGAAGTAGAGCCAGGGCAAGCTGTGAGCCAGCTCGAGAAGAAGTGTCATAACCAACCGTCAGTTATTGAATGAGGGGGAGGGCATGGTTGTGGTGCCATGCCCTGATAAATCAGCCTACCACGTCGCCAAGCTTGAAGATGGGCAGGTACATGGCGATAACCATGCCGCCGACCAGCACCCCGAGCACCACCATGATGAGGGGTTCCAGCAGGCTGGTGAGGCCATCGACCAGATCATCCACCTCCTGTTCGAAGATGGTGGCGACCTTGGAGAGCATATCATCGATGGCACCGGACTCCTCACCGATCATCACCATCTGGATCACCATGTCGGGGAAGAGATCGACGGTGCGCATTGCAACGTTGATCTGCATACCGGCCACCACCTCGTTGCGGATCGCCATCACCGCGGTGCGATAGACATAGTTGCCGGAGGCCCCTGCCGCCGAAATCAGCGCATCCACCAGCGGGATACCGGCGGAGAAGGTGGTCGACAGGGTGCGTGCAAAGCGAGCCATCGCCGCCTTGTGCAGGATCATTCCGACCACCGGAATGGTGAGGACGAACTTGTCGGTATTGTCTTTCACCTTCTGGGAGGCCCGCCAGGCCCGCACATAGAGGAAGATGCCAAGGGCGGTGCCACCAAAGAAGACATACCACCAGTTCTGCATAAAGCGAGAGATGCCGATAACAAACTGGGTGAACACCGGCAGCTCGGCGCCAAAGCTCTTGAAGATATCCTCGAACTGCGGAATGACGAACAGCAGCAGGATGGAGGTGACCACAATGGCGACCAGAATGACCATGGTGGGGTAGAACATCGCCTTCTTGATCTTCGATTTGAGCGCTTCCGACTTTTCCCGATAGGTGGCGATACGGTCGTAGATGGTCTCCAGCGCACCGGATTGCTCACCGGCTTCCACCAGATCGCAATAGAGATCATCAAAGTAGAGGGGATGGCGGCGCAGTGCCTCCGACATGGGGGTGCCTGTCTCCACATCGGCGGCAATCTGCCCCATCAGCTCGCGCATCGAGGCTTTCTCGTGACTGCGGGCGATGATCTGCAGGCTCTGCACCAGCGGTACACCGGCGGAGAGCATGGTAGTTATTTGGCGTGAGACGATGGCGATATCCATCGGTTTGATCTTGGCGCCGCCCTTGGAGAAGAGCCCCTGGGATTTCTTGGCTACCTTGGTGACGTTGACTCCCTGCTTGCGCAGTTCGGTCTTGACGGTGTTGATACTGTCGGCCTGCAGCTCGCCGGAGACCTTCTGCCCCTTGCGATTAACCCCGTGCCAGCGGAAGGCGAAGACTTTCTTGGGGGCATTGTTCTTTTTCGTTAGGGTTGCCATCTTTGCATCCTGCAATGGGGTTGGTTGTCAGAGCCTGGCTTTGCACGTCACCAACCTGGTCAAGGTGCCCGGCTGGCTTGATGCCTGCGGGGTACTGATAGGGGGTGCCTTCTTGGCGCCAGCCCGGTCACTTTAATGCTTGATTATTCTGTCGTTCGGGTTGCCATCCATACCGAGTTTGTGGGCAGAATGATGCGTTCTGCCAACCAAACCGGCGGGTTGTGCCGTCACACGGATCAGTTGGTTGTGACCCGGTTGACCTCGGCCAGACTGGTGACCCCGAGTCGGGCTTTCTCCAGCCCCGAGGTACGCAGGGTACGCATCCCCTCCTTCTGGGCAATTGCCGCGATTTGCAGCGAGTTAGCCCCCTGCATGATCAATTTGGCGATGTTCTCCGACATCAGCATGATTTCGTAGATACCGACCCGCCCCTTGTAGCCGCCGGAACACTCTTTGCAACCGACCGGTTTGAACAGTCGCAGTCCGGCTGCCAGCTGCTGCGGCGTAAAGCCCAGCTCCAGCAGTTCGGCTTCCGGCACCACTTCCGGCGCCTTGCAGTGGTCGCACAGTTTACGGGCCAACCGCTGGGCCATGATCAGGGTGACCGAGGAGGCGATGTTGAAGGCCGGAACCCCCATGTTCATCATCCGGGTCAGGGTCTCTGCGGCGGAGTTGGTATGCAGGGTGGAGAGCACCAGGTGGCCGGTCTGTGCCGCCTTGATGGCGATTTCGGCGGTTTCGAGATCGCGAATTTCACCCACCATCACCACATCCGGGTCTTGCCGCAAGAAGGAGCGCAGGGCGCTGGCAAAGGTGAGCCCCGCCTTGGGATTGACCTGCACCTGATTGACGCCGGGCAGGTTGATCTCCACCGGATCTTCGGCGGTAGAGATATTGACCTCGGTGGTGTTGAGAATATTGAGGCCGGTATAGAGCGAGACCGTTTTACCCGAGCCGGTGGGGCCAGTCACCAGGATCATCCCCTGTGGCTTGGAGAGGGCGCGCAGGTACTGCGCCTTCTGCCGGTCATCAAAGCCGAGTTGCTCGATATTGAGGCGTGCCGCCGAGGAGTCGAGCAGACGGATAACGATCTTCTCCCCCCACATGGTGGGCAGGGTGTTGACCCGCATATCCATCGACTTGTTGCGCGACAGCTTCAGCTTGATGCGGCCATCCTGTGGCAGCCTCCGCTCGGCAATATCGAGCCGCGCCATGACCTTGAGGCGGGCGGAGAAGCGGTTGGAGAGGTTGACCGGCGGCGTAGCGATTTCATGCAGAATGCCGTCGATGCGAAAGCGCACCCGATACTTGAACTCATAGGGCTCGAAGTGCAGGTCGGAGGCGCCGCGCTTGATGGCATCCATCAGGATCTTGTTGATGTACTTGACGATGGGGGCATCGTCATCGGCGGTATTGACGCTCTCGTCCAGCCGGCTGTTCTCGTCGGAGACCTCGAGATCCGAAATCTCGGACTCGTCGATATCCTCCATGCCGAGGGCGTCATTTTCGCTCTCCAGCAGCTTGCCGATGGCGGCGGTGAGCTTGTTCTCCTCCACCAGCAGCGCTTCGGTATGTAGCCCGAAGCTGAAGCCAAAGTCCTCCAACGCCGAGACATTGGTCGGATCCGACATGGCGATATAGAGGGTGTGGCCCTGAGTGTAGATAGGGAGGACGTGGTGCTTCTCAATCAGCTTCTGATTGAGGTACTTCTGCGGGATCTCGGCCAAGTCGAAGGCGGCAAGATCCAGCAGAGGTACCCCATACTCCAGCTCGCAAAAATCGGCGAGCGCCTTGCTGTCGAGGATCTCGTTCTCTATCAGAAATGTCACAAAGGGTTTGCGCTGGGCCTTGGCCTGGCTCAGATAGCGCTGGGAATCCTCTTCACTGATCAGTGAAGAGGCGGCCAGGCTTAACGCCAGGCCGCTATTAGGACTAGAGGTCATGCTATAGCTTTAGCAGAGGCCACTCGTTTTGCAGGCCCCAGATGCTGCCCATGTTACTTTGCCATCAGTCTCAACACTCGGTGTTAAGATATATGTCATGCCAGTACCAAAAGTAGCTTCTTTACCGGTTGCGGTTATAGCGTTGGTTGTATCACTTACCTCAACACTTTTAACCTCTCCTGTCCCAGCTGTAAGATTGGAGGGTACACCATTGGACCCCGCATCACAGGTGCTTAGTGCTCCCGAGGCTGCACCTGTTGTTTGCGCACAAATTTCAATTGCAGTTTTATAAGCTCCAGTAGCCGCCACTACTTCAGTAAACTTAGCTTTTTTGGTGTAGGTCTGGTACGCCGGCAGTGCTACTGCCGCCAGAATGGCCACGATCGCGACCACGATCATCAGTTCAATAAGGGTAAAACCCGATTGTTTCTTCATTTCGCTCTTCATGGAAAATATCCTTTTATCCTTGGTTCCTGGGAAGTGTCGGTAGAAAATCGTCCGAACGTCAGTATCTTATCCGAGCTGTCAGGGGTGGCAACAGAGATTGCTGCCTTTGTTAACCACTTTCATGTCATTTACCAAAAACTTGATGCGAGTCATAAAATAAGTGGCTTCTTATGACTCTTTGTTACGGGTGAAAGCGGGTCCGTCATTACACTCCTTTGCTGAGGGATCCTGCATAAAGAAAAGGCGCCCATGGCGCCTTTTGCAAGTTGTTTATCCGGTTAGGTCGAGTATTTGCTCAGGCCTGCGGGATGAATCTCATTGTTGGATAAAGCGCATGGAGAGATCGAGCGCCCGCACATGCTTGGTGAGCGCCCCGACCGAGATAAAATCGACGCCGGTGGCCGCAAACTCGGCCAGAGTGTCCAGCGTCACATTGCCGGAGACTTCCAGCTTGGCGCGGCCCTGATTGATGGCGACGGCTTCGCGCATCATGGTCACGTCGAAGTTGTCGAGCATCACGATATCGGCCTTTGCCGCCAGCGCCTGTTCGAGTTCTGCCAGTGATTCCACTTCCACCTCCACCGGTTTGCCCGGATTGAGATGGCGAGCTTCATTAATCGCCTCGGCAATGCCGCCACAGGCGAGGATATGGTTCTCTTTGATGAGGTAAGCGTCGTAGAGGCCGATGCGGTGATTCTTGCCACCGCCGCAGGTGACCGCGTACTTCTGGGCGGTGCGCAGTCCTGGGATGGTCTTGCGGGTGTCGAGCAGACGGCAGTCGGTGCCCTCCAGCTCTGCCACATAGCGGGCGGTGAGGGTAGCGACGCCGGAGAGGGTCTGGACAAAGTTCAGCGCATTGCGCTCGCCAGTCAGCAGCAGGCGGGCAGGGCCATGGAGGCGAAAAAGCTCCTGATTGGGGGAGAGCACTTCCCCATCCTGCACCTTCCACTCCACCTTCACTTCGCCACCGAGCTGGGCCTTCAGTTGCAGGAAGACTTCATCCACCCAAGGCTGGCCGCAGAATACGCCGGCTTCACGGGTGATAACCCGGGCGCTGGCCATCCGGTCGGCCGGGATCAGTTGTGCGGTGATATCGGCGCTGGCGTCCGGTTGGTCCAGCGCGGTGAGGGCATCGCCCAGATCTTCGAGTAGTGCGGCGCGCACGGCGCGGCTGACATCCTGTTGAAACATGCCTTATTCCTGCAAGGGTCTGAGCAGCAGTTGCCGCTCCTTTTGAACCAGCTCCAGCCGACCGAGGGCGTTCATGCCAACCAGCACTTCGTCACCGTCTGCCGCCGGATTGATAAAGATGGCCAGATCGTACAAGGTCAATGGCCCCATCGCCAGCGTTTCGATGGTGCCGTTGCCGACCCGTATCTGCCCCGCAGCGGTATTGACCTGGCTGCTGCCATGAGCGGTCAGGCCGAGCCGCTCGGCAACCTGCTGCGGGATGGTGATGCGAGTGGCGCCGGTATCGAGCAGCAGTTGCACCGGCTGGCCGTTGATGGCACCCTCCAGACGATAGTGGCCGCTCTGGTCGGCTCGCAGCAACAGCTCGCCGCTGGCGGTGACGCTTGGTTGGTTGCGGGAGTGAAAATAGAGGGTCAGCAGGCCCATCAAAGAGAGCCAGGCCAGTAACCACATCCAGCGTGCCGTGTGCTGCATACCCCATC
This sequence comes from Aeromonas sp. s13, assembly GCF_040907905.1. NCBI lineage: Bacteria > Pseudomonadati > Pseudomonadota > Gammaproteobacteria > Aeromonadales > Aeromonadaceae > Aeromonas > Aeromonas sp. s13. The sequence goes on from NZ_JBFOCS010000040.1 coordinate 149,002, forward strand.
CATATCGAGCGGAAGATGACTCAGCCTAACATACCATTTCCCGTTGATTCAGTGAGTTGGTGCCGGCTTGCCTATCAGGTATCTTCGTTTTCTCGCCATTTATCAGCCAACTCGAGTAGCCGATGACTCAACTCGCTTCGCAACCTTGTTTCTCTATCGATGCCGCTGGCTGGTGCCAGCAGGCGCGCCGGGTGCCTTCTCCCCATCACAACGAACGGGCAGCGCCGGATGATATCTCCCTGCTGGTGGTGCATGGCATCAGCCTGCCGCCGGGGGAGTTTGGTGGCCCCTTTATCGACGATCTCTTTATGGGGCGACTCGACCCCGAGGCTCATCCCTATTTTGCCGGTATCCATCAGCTGCGGGTTTCGGCACACTGCCTGATCCGCCGTGATGGCGAGCTGGTGCAGTATGTGCCGTTTGGCGCGCGCGCCTGGCATGCAGGTGTCTCGAGCTGGCAGGGGAGGGAGGCATGCAATGACTTCTCCATCGGCATCGAGCTGGAAGGGACTGACGAAATCCCCTACACCGAGGCTCAATACCGGGCATTGGCAGGGCTCACTCGAGCCATTTCGGAGCGCTATCCGGCTATCACCCACGAAAAAATTGTCGGCCATTGCGATATCGCGCCAGGGCGCAAGACGGATCCCGGAGCCAGTTTCCAGTGGGATTACTACCGGCAACTACTAAACAGCTAAAGTAAATATTCAAATTTAGTTTGGATTTTAAAATCAATGGCTTGCCTATCTGGCAGGCCATTTTTGTCTCTGGTTGCGCAAATGTTATTTGTGAGCGTGGTCAAGAATATTGGTCAGACCATTTTCTATGAGCTAAATCATGTTTCCCCTGCTTTACCCCTTAAGTGGTGGGGGTGATTCTTGACTCAGATCATCTTTTGAGTGGACTTTTCAAAAGGCCTCTGCTAATTTTCGCCCCATCCATAAAATTGGTAATACCAATTTAACAAAGTAGCCTCATGCCCTATCGCAAGATTACGCAACCCAAGTTGGCCGACTCCATTGTCGCCGAGCTGGAACAGATGATTCTGGAAGGCAGCCTGCAGCCGGGGCAGAAATTGCCTCCTGAGCGGGAACTCGCCATCCAGTTTCAGGTATCGCGCCCCTCCTTGCGCGAAGCCATCCAGCGACTGGAAGCGCGCGGATTGCTTTATCGCCGTCAGGGCGGCGGCACTTATGTGCAGAATGCCCTGAGCAAGGGGATCGCCGATCCTCTGTTCGAACTGCTCAGTACCCACCCGGAAGCCCGGTATGACCTGCTGGAGTTTCGCCACGCGCTGGAAGGCATCTGTGCCTACTACGCGGCCTTGCGGGGAACCGGGTCTGATTTCGAGCGTATTCGTCAGGTGCAAACCACCATCGAAGAGGCGGGCCAGCTGGGCTCGCTGGTGGCCGAATCGGCAGCCGTGACCCAGTTTTATCTGGCTGTGGCCGAGGCGTCCCACAACGTGGTGCTGCTGCACCTGCTACGGGCCATGAGCCCGATGCTCGAACAGAACATTCTGCAGAATAACGAGATTTTGAATCGCCGCCCGGGAGTGGTAGCCAAGATACGTCGCCATCGCGCGAATCTGATCGAGGCTATTCTTTCGGGGGCTCCGGAGCGGGCCAGAACAGCTTGTCATGAGCATCTGGCCTTTATCGAGGACACCTTGTTGGATATGCAGAGGGAAGACAGCCGGATCCAGCGATCCATGCGTCGGATCCGTCAGCAGGAAAACTAATCCCACAAGGCTTTATTGTCGAATGCTTGCGCCCTTCGCCGTGCAATGCCGTGCAATCACAACAACATAGGAACCAGCCATGTCTGATATCCTGAAGAACGATGTGGACCCGATAGAAACGCTGGAGTGGCTTGCCTCTCTGGAATCCCTGCTGCGTGAAGAGGGTCCGCAACGCGCTCAGTTCATCCTTGAACAGTTGGCCGAGAAAGCCCGCGTAAGCGGTGTGGACGTGGCTGCCAAGGCAAATCGCGATTACATCAACACCATCCCGTCCAGCGACGAGCCGGACTACCCGGGTGACCTGGAGATGGAACGCCGCATTCGCGCCATCATCCGCTGGAACGCCATGATGATCGTGCTGCGCGCGTCCAAGAAAGACCTGGACCTGGGTGGTCACATGTCTTCCTTCGCTTCTTCTGCGACCATCTATGATGTCTGCTTCAACCACTTCTTCCGTGCTCGCAACGAGAAGGATGGTGGCGATCTGGTTTACTTCCAGGGTCATATCTCCCCGGGCATCTATGCTCGCGCCTTTGCTGAAGGTCGTCTGACCGAAGAGCAGCTGGACAACTTCCGTCAGGAAGTGGATGGCAAGGGTATCCCTTCCTATCCGCACCCGAAACTGATGCCGGACTTCTGGCAGTTCCCGACCGTATCCATGGGTCTGGGCCCCATCGCCGCCATCTATCAGGCTCGCTTCCTGAAGTACCTGACCGACCGTGGTATCAAGGATTGCTCAGAGCAGACCGTTTACGCCTTCCTGGGTGACGGCGAGATGGACGAGCCGGAAGCCAAAGGTGCCCTGACCGTTGCCGTGCGTGAAAAGCTCGACAACCTGGTGTTCGTGGTCAACTGCAACCTGCAGCGTCTGGATGGTCCGGTTGTCGGTAACGGCAAGGTCATCAACGAGCTGGAAGGCCTGTTCGCTGGCGCCGGTTGGGACGTGACCAAGGTGATCTGGGGTCGCAAGTGGGATGAGCTGCTGAAGAAAGACACTTCCGGCAAGCTGATCCAGCTGATGAACGAGACCGTTGACGGTGACTACCAGACCATGAAGTCCCGCGACGGTGGCTACATCCGCGAGCACTTCTTCAACCGTTACCCGGAAACTGCCGCGCTGGTCAAAGACATGACCGACGAGGAGATCTTTGCTCTGAACCGCGGTGGTCACGATCCTCGCAAACTGTTCGCTGCATTCAACAAGGCGACCCAGACCAAGGGCAAGCCGACCGTTATTCTGGCCAAGACCATCAAGGGTTACGGCATGGGTGAAGCGGCCGAAGGCAAGAACATCGCTCACCAGGTCAAGAAGATGGAGCTGGACTCCGTGCGTCACCTGCGTGACCGCTTCAACCTGCCGGTGGCCGACGAGCAGCTGGCCGATCTGCCTTATCTGAAGATCGAAGCCGGTTCTGCCGAGCACAAATACCTGCACGACCGTCGCACCGCCCTGAAAGGCTATGTGCCGACCCGTCTGCGCGAAAGCACCACCAAGCTGGAAATCCCGGCACTGGATGCCTTCGGCCCGCTGCTGGGTGAGCAGGCGCGCGAAATCTCCACCACCATGGCGTTCGTGCGTTCCCTGAACGTGATGCTGAAAGACAAGTCCATCGGCAAGCGTATCGTTCCGATCCTGGCCGACGAAGCCCGTACCTTCGGTATGGAAGGTCTGTTCCGCCAGATCGGTATCTACAGCCCGCACGGTCAGCAGTACACCCCGCAAGACCGCGACATCGTCTCCTACTACAAGGAAGACAAGCAGGGTCAGGTTCTGCAAGACGGTATCAACGAGCTGGGCGCCATGTCCTCCTGGCTGGCTGCTGCGACCTCTTACAGCACCAACGACTGCCCGATGATCCCGTTCTACATCTACTACTCCATGTTCGGCTTCCAGCGGATCGGCGACATGGCGTGGGCAGCCGGTGACCAGCAAGCCCGTGGCTTCCTGCTGGGTGCAACCTCCGGTCGTACTACCCTGAACGGCGAAGGTCTGCAGCACGAAGATGGTCACAGCCACATCCTGGCGAACACCATCCCGAACTGCATCTCCTACGACCCGTCCTACGCCTATGAAGTGGCGGTGATCGTACAGGACGGCCTGCGCCGCATGTACGGTGAGAACCCGGAGAACGTGTTCTACTACATCACCACCCTGAACGAGAACTATGCCATGCCGGCCATGCCGGAAGGCGCCGAGGAAGGCATCCGCAAGGGTATCTACAAGCTGGAATCCGTCGCCGGTGCCAAGGCGAAAGTTCAGCTGCTGGGTTGTGGTTCCATCCTGGGTCACGTGCGCAAGGCTGCCCAGATCCTGGCCAGCGAGTACGGCATCGGTTCCGATGTGTTCAGCGTCACCTCCTTCAACGAGCTGGCTCGTGACGGTCAGGACGCGGATCGCTGGAACATGCTGCACCCGACCTCTGAAGCGCGTGTTCCCTACATCGCTCAGGTACTGGGTTCCGAAGCCACCATCGCTGCGACCGACTACATGAAGTCCTTCGCCGATCAGGTTCGCGCCTTCGTTCCGACCGAGAACTACCGCGTGCTGGGTACCGACGGTTATGGCCGTTCCGACAGCCGTGCCAACCTGCGTCGTCACTTCGAAGTGAACGAGTTCTACGTGGTGGTCGCTGCTCTGACCGAACTGGCCAAGCGCGGCGAGGTAGACAAGCAGGTTGTGGCCGACGCCATCGCCAAGTACGGCATCGATGCCGACAAGGTCAACCCGCTGTACGCGTAAGTGGATCAAGGGTCGCG
>NZ_JBFOCS010000041.1:0-8136 GCF_040907905.1 Aeromonas sp. s13
AATCTGCTCGACCAGTGCCAGTTTAAAAGTCAGCGAGTAATCGCGCTGTGTCCGTTTCACACCTTGTCCCATCGGGTTCTCCATTTATTGGGGGGGAAAGGTGTAAACCATATTCAGGACAGGACAATGAAAATAAAAAAGCCCGTATCTGTTGATGCGGGCCTTTTGCTTGGCCGACTGCGCACTTGAACGGCGCGCAGTTCGCAACGGGTTGTCGGCTTACTTGCTGCCGGTACCGGAGTTGCGGGTAGAAGCTTGCGGCTTGCGACGGGCGGTGGTGGCGCGAGCGCGCGGCTCTTTGCCCTGCATCTCTTTGTGACGCTGCACAGCGCGACGGATCTGGGCGGCCTGCTTGTGACGGCTGGTTTTGCCATCCTGCTGCAGATCGACCTTGGATTCGGTCTCCGGCGGCAGGTTGACCAGACCGCGCAGGTAGTTCACTTCCGGCAGTTTCAGCTCTTGCCAGCCGCCGCGCGGGATGCCGCGGTCCAGCTTGACGTCGCCGTAGCGGATCCGCATCAGGCGGCTCACCTGCACTTCCTGGGATTCCCACAGGCGGCGCACTTCACGGTTGCGACCTTCGGTCAGGGTGACGTTGAACCACTGGTTCAGCCCCTCACCGCCAGCCGGTTTGATCTTGTTGAACTTGGCGGTGCCATCTTCCAGTTGCACGCCCTTGCGCAGACGCTGCAACATGGCTTCGGTGATTTCGCCAAAGACACGTACCGCGTATTCCCGCTCCACTTCGTGGCTCGGGTGCATCAGACGGTTGGCCAGCTCACCGTCGGTGGTGAACAGCAGCAGACCGGAGGTGTTGACGTCGAGGCGGCCGACCGCGATCCAGCGGGCACCTTCCATCTTGGGCAGACGATCAAACACGGTGGGACGACCTTCCGGATCGTGACGGGTACACATCTCCCCTTCCGGCTTGTGGTAAGCCAGTACGCGGCAGATCACTTCCTCCGCGGCACGGGTCTTGACCTGGTGACCATCCACCCGGATCACGGCGTTCACTTCGACGCGATCCCCCAGTGTGGCGACCTTGCCATCCACACTGACCCGACCTGCGGTGATCAGGGCCTCCATCTCACGACGGGAGCCGTGACCCGCGCGGGCCAACACTTTTTGCAGTTTTTCACTCATCGGGGTTACCTGATTGTTGATCGCTGCCCACTAGTAAAAGGGGCAACGGGGTTAACTGTAACAAACGCCGGTTGGAGCGTTTGCCACAGTTGAAAAATGTATATCTCGGTGAAATCGGCACGCTTGGGCGCCATTCACCGGGCATCGATCTCCCCGTCCACCGCAGAGGGCAACAGGGGTTGCATTTCCGGATCCAGCTCTGGGAGCTGCTCCAGACTCTGCAGATTAAAATAATCCAGAAACTCTCTGGTGGTGGCGAGCAGCTCGGGGCGACCCGCCACCTCTTTGTGGCCTATGCTGCGCACCCAGCCACGCTCTTTCAGGGTATTCACTATCTGGCTCGACACCGCCACCCCGCGGATCGCTTCGATCTCGGCCCGGGTGATGGGTTGGCGATAGGCGATCAGGGTCAGTGTCTCCATCACGGCGCGGGAATAACGCGGCGCCCGCTCGCTCCAGAGCCGCGAGAGCTCTTCGGCATACTCCTGACGCGCCTGAAAGCGCCAGCCGGAGGCGACCTCCTTGAGCTCGACGCCTCGCGAGCTGTAATCTTGCCTGATCTCGGCCAACAGCAGCTGAATATAGCGACTGGTCACCGGATAATCGGCCAGCACGCTGCTTTTCAGCTCGCTGACATTGAGCGGACGACCGGCCACAAACAGCGCCGCTTCGATCAGGGTCTTGAGTCGTTCAGTGGGCAGCGCCACGGTTGCCCTCCTCGCTCTGCTCGGCCAATGCGAAATGCACTGTGACCCAGGGGTTCTGGCTGCAACGAAACAGACGGAATGCACGCTCAATGGGTCTGTTCACGTTTCTCATTCTCTTCTGCTTCTGCAGCCAATGCGAAATGGATTGGGCCGAGTGGTTCAGCCTGCAGGATCCAGATCAGTTGCTCCTTGCACAGCTCCAGCAGGGCCAGAAACGTCACCAGTACTCCCATGCGCCCCTCTTCGGCGCGCAGCACCTGCTCAAGGCGCAGGGTCTGCCCCAGGGTGAGCATGGCGAGGATCTCCGCCATGCGCACCCGGGTCGGGATCTGTTCGCGGCGGATCTGGTGATGTTCGAAATGAGTCGCGCGTTTTACCACACTTTGCATGTAAAGGGCGAGCTCAACCAGCGAAACATCGGGCGCAAGTGGCTTGAGGGCACCAAAATCGGGGGGCAAGGCGGCTGCGATATAAATCTCTCGCTCCACCCGTGGCAGCTCATTGACCTTCTCTGCACCTACCTTATAACGCTCGTACTCCTGCAGGCGGCGGATCAGGGTCACCCGCGGGTCTTCCCCCTCCTCTTCATCCTCCAGCTCCGGCGCCTTGGGCAGCAGCAGGCGGGATTTGATCTCCGCCAGCCAGGCTGCCATCAGCAGATATTCAGCCGCCAGCTCAAGGTTGAGCCCCTGCATCAGCTCCACGTACTCCATGTACTGGGCGGTGATCTGAAGGATCGGCAGGTTGAGGATATCGAGCTGCTGGCGCCGGATCAGATAGAGCAGCAGATCGAGCGGCCCCTCGAAGGTATCGAGGAACACCTCCAGCGCATCGGGCGGGATGAACAGGTCCTGGGGCAGCTCGTGATAGGGCTGCCCAAGGACTTTCGCGATGGGTAGTGCGGTGCCAGCCCCCGTCTCGGCGGAAGGGACTGTCACCGGTTCAGCGACATCACTCAAACGGGGTCGGGTCTCCGGCACCGCGACGACGCAATACCGGCTCGTCGTCAGAGAAATCGACCACAGTCGTGGGCTGCTCGCCCAGATAACCCCCGTTGACCACCAGATCGATCTGCTTGCCCAGCTTGTCGAAGATCTCTTCCGGATCGAACTCGGCCATCTCGGAGTCCGGCAGGATCAATGTGGTGGAGAGCAGCGGCTCGCCGAGTGCTTCCAAGAGCGCCTGAGCAATCTTGTTGTCCGGTACCCGGATGCCGATGCTCTTCTTCTTCTCGTTCATCAGACGGCGCGGCACCTCTTTGGTCGCCTTGAAGATGAAGGTGTAGGCGCCCGGGGTGTTGTTCTTGATCAGGCGAAACGCGCTGTTGTCGACCTTGGCGTAGGTGGAGATCTCGGAGAGATCGCGGCACACCAGGGTGAAGTCGTGGTTGGCGTCGAGGCGACGGATACGGCAGATGCGCTCCAGCGCGCCCTTGTCACCCATCTGGCAACCCAGCGCATAACCGGAGTCGGTCGGATAGACGATGACGCCGCCGTTCTGGATGATCTGTACCGCCTGACCGATCAGACGGGCCTGGGGGTTTTCCGGATGTACGTAAAAATGCAGACTCATAGCTTGTTCTCGCAATGGGGGCAGCAATACCTGCCCGCTCGTATGGTCACGGGTCAAAGACCCATGACACTACCTTAACCTGTTTGTGGCTGCTTCGCTGGCGCCGTTACCGACTCGCCAGCAGCTCGGCATGCTGTTCGGTGGTGAGCCCAAAGTGACCGGGATAGGCCAGCCACACTATGGGAATCCCCTCTTGCCCGACTTGTTCCCTATTTCGCTGGCGCCGTTACCGGCTTGCCAGCAGCTCGGCATGCTGTTCGGTGGTGAGCCCGAAGTGACCGGGATAGGCCAACCAGACGGGCATCCCCTCTTTGGGCAGCCAGAGGTGGCGGCCCAACTCGGTCCAGTTGGAGGGGAAGTGAAAATCCGATCCCACCGAGATATAGAGGTCGTGATCCTTGGCCCACTGGCCCAGATTGGCCCGCTCCTGCGGGCTCTGCTGAGGCAATGAGACTTCCATGGCATCGCCACCGGCCGCCTTGAAGGCCACCAGCAGCCGCTTGATCCACTTGGCGGTGAGATCGTAACGGCTGGGGTGGGCCAGCACCGCCAGCCCACCCGCGGCGTGAATGGCAGCGATGGCTTCGCTCATCTCGGGCCACTCGGCCGGGGCATACCCTTTATTGCCACGGCTCAGGTACTTTTTGAATACCTTCTGCATATTGTCGGCCACCCCGCGTGCCACCAGCACCCGGGCAAAGTGGGCGCGGGTCACGGCGGCGTCACCGGCGAGCTGTTTGGCCTCTTCATAGGTGCCGGGAATGAGGCACTTCTCCAGACGACGCCCGATTTCCAGCGCGCGCGCCTCGCGACGGGCCAGCTGACCGGCCAGAAAGTCGGTCAGCTGCGGATCTTTTTCATCCACCCCCAGCGCCACGATATGAATTTCGTGGTGCTCCCAGCCGGTGGAGATCTCGACCCCGCTCACCAGTCGCAGCGGCAGTTGATCGGCGTCGATGGTGCGGCGCACCTCATCAAGCCCGGCAAGGGTGTCGTGGTCAGTAACTGCTAACACCTCGACCTGTTTTTCGGCAGCGCGGCGTACCAGTTCGGCGGGGCTCAGCACCCCGTCGGAGGCAGTGGTATGGCAGTGAAGATCGAATCTCATCAGGTTATTCCGCTCTCGTGGTCAGGTCACCATTCATGGCAAATCGGTGAAAGAAGGCTAAAAAGCGACTTGACTTGGCCGCGGCTTTATCGTTTTCTGTAGGCACTTCATTGCAAACATCTTTTTACAGGACTTTATCATGCAAACGACTTCCATCCTGACCATCTGGTGGTGGCACACTCCCTGACATGCGGGCGTGTGGTCGTTGCTGTACCTGTAATCTGACAGCAAATTAAGAACCCAAAGAAAAAGCCCGCTGACCCCAGCGGGCTTTTTTATTATCCGGCAAATGGACCTGTGATGAAACCGAGAATTCAGACAAGCGTAATGACCAGGCGATGGCGCCCCTACTGAAACCGCCAGAACCCACCTCATTTTCAAGGCACTTTTTCAAGGTATTAGACGTCATGAACATCGGTAACACGCATCACACGCAAGGGAACGCACTATGACAGCCACACATCGCCTTCCTCTGGGTGAATTCGATACCCTCAAACTCAACGCCCCCTATGTGGCCGATCCGCTGGCGCTCTATACCCGTCTCTGTCAGGGCCGCCCCAACAACCTGCTGCTGGAATCGGTGGAGATCGACTCCAAGGCAGGCAAACAGAGCCTGCTGCTGGTTGATGCCTGCCTGCGCATCGAGTGCCGTGGTCGCACCGTGCGGGTTCGCCCCCTCAACGACAACGGCGCCCAGTTGCAGAGCCTGCTGGCCGAGCGGCTGCCTGCGGTGGTGGCTCGCTCGCTAGTAGATAGCGAGCTGCAGCTCGACTTCCCGGCCTCCGATCGGGAGCAGGACGAAGATTCCCGCCTCAAGGGGAGCAGCGTGCTGGACGTGCTGCGCACCCTGCAGCGGGAGCTCGATTGCCAGCTTGGTAAAGAAGCCCTGTTTATGGCGGGCAGCTTTGCCTACGACCTCATCGCCTCTTTTGAAGATCTGCCCGAAGTACCGGAAGGGAGCAACGACTGCCCCGACTACTGCTTCTATGTTGCCGAGACCCTGATCACCATCGACCATATCGAACGCACCACTCAACTGCTCGCCTGCATCTTTGGCGGCGACAGCGACGAAAGCCAGGTGGAAGACAGATACACCCGCCTGACCGAACGACTCACCGACTTCAAACAGATTTGCCAGCAACCCCTCTGCGCCGAACTGACCACACAGCCCCTGACCGGCGGCATGAGCGTGGACAAGAGCGACAAGCAGTTTTGCGCCGAGGTGGAGAAGCTCAAGGGCTTTATCCGCCGTGGCGACATCTTCCAGGTGGTGCCGTCCCGCTGCTTCTCCCTGCCCTGTCCGAGCCCCCTGGCCGCCTATCGCCGCCTCAAGCAGACCAATCCCAGCCCCTACATGTTCTACGTGCAGGATGAGGGCTTCACCCTGTTTGGCGCCTCGCCGGAGAGCGCGGTGAAATTCTGTGCCGCCAGCCGCGATGTGGAGATGTACCCCATCGCCGGTACCCGCCGCCGCGGTTTCAACCCGGATGGCAGCATCAACCGGGATCTCGATGGCCGCATCGAGCTGGAGCTGCGTCAGGACGAGAAAGAGGTAGCCGAACACCTGATGCTGGTAGATCTGGGCCGCAACGACATCGCCCGCATCTCGGAGCCCGGCACCCGCTACGTCAAGGAGTTGCTGAAAGTGGATCGCTACAGCCACGTGATGCATCTGGTCTCCAAGGTGGTCGGCACCCTGCGTTCCGACCTTGACGCCCTGCACGCCTATCAGGCCTGCATGAATATGGGCACCCTCACTGGCGCACCCAAAATCCGCGCCAGCGAGCTTATTCGCATGGTGGAAGGCAAGCGCCGCGGCAGCTACGGCGGCGCAGTCGGCTACATCAACGGCGCCGGCGAGATGGATACCTGCATCGTCATTCGTTCTGCTTTCGTGAAAGATGGCGTGGCCCATGTGCAGGCCGGTGCCGGGGTGGTCTATGACTCCAAGCCGCAAGCCGAAGCGGACGAAACCCGCGCCAAGGCGGCCGCCGTGCTGGCCGCCATCGCTGCCAGCCATGGCACCTCCCTGCAAGCCCTGAGCGCCCAGCAGGAGCAACATAAGGACGTGAGCCATGACTAACATTTTCCTGCTCGATAACTTCGACTCCTTTACCTACAACCTGGTGGATCAGTTCCGCTCCCTCGGCTATCCGGTGCGGATCTACCGCAACAGCCTGCCGGCCAGCCGCATCATGAGCGAGATCGCCGCCTGCGAAGGGGACGCCGTGCTGGTGCTCTCGCCGGGGCCGGGCGCCCCCCACGAGGCGGGTTGCCTCATCGACCTTATCAAGCTGGCCCGCGGTCAGGTGCCCATCCTCGGTATCTGTCTCGGCCATCAGGCCCTGTGCGAAGCCTACGGCGGCACCGTCGGGGCGGCAGGCGAAATCGTCCACGGCAAGCGTTCGCTGATTGAGCACAACGGCCACGGCGCCTTCGCCGGTCTGCCGAGCCCGCTGCCGGTGGCCCGCTACCACTCGCTGGTCGCCACCTATGTACCGGAAGAGCTGACGGTGATTGCCCACTATCAGGGGATGCCCATGGCCATCGAGCAGCAGGATGAGCGGGTACTGGGCTTCCAGTTCCACCCGGAATCCATCATGACTTCGGAAGGGGCCCGTCTGCTGACTCAGGCGCTCGCCCATATCACCCGTCCAGAAAGCAGTGTGCGGTAAGGAGACCAACATGCATCAACATCTCAACACCCTCTATCAGGGTCAGTCTCTGAGCCGTGAAAGTACCCGCGACGCCTTCGGTCAGGTGGTACGTGGCGAAGTGGACCCCATCGTGCTCGCAAGCCTGCTGACTGCCCTCAAGATCAAGGGAGAGACCCCGGAGGAGATCGCCGGCGCCGCCGAGGCGCTCTTGACGGAAGCGCGCGAATTCCCGCGTCCGGACTATGAATTTTGCGACATCGTCGGCACCGGTGGCGATGGCCTCAACACCATCAACGTCTCCACCACTTCGGCGCTGGTCGCCGCCGCCTGCGGCCTGAAAGTGGCCAAGCATGGCAACCGCTCGGTATCGAGCAAGTCGGGCTCAAGCGATCTGCTCGACAAGATGGGCATCAAGCTCGACATGAGCCCGGCGCAGGCGCGCCATTGCCTGGACGAACTCGGCATCTGCTTCCTGTTCGCCCCCCAGTACCATGCAGGGGTGCGCCACGCCATGCCGGTGCGTCAGGCCCTCAAGACCCGCACCCTGTTCAACGTGCTGGGGCCGCTCATCAACCCCGCTCGCCCCACCTATCAGCTGATGGGGGTCTATGCCCCCGAGCTGGTGCGCCCCATCGCAGAAACCCTGCTGGCACTGGGGCTGAAAACCGGTATGGTGGTGCACGGCGCCGGGCTGGATGAAATAGCCATTCACGGCCCGACCCAGGTGGCCCAGATCCGTGACGGCGAGATCCGCGAATTCATGATCACCCCGGCTGACTTTGGCCTGGAGACCTATCCGGTCAGCGCCATTCAGGGGGGGGAACCGGAAGAGAACCGCGCCATCACCGCCGCCATTCTGGAAGGGCGTGGCACCCCGGCCCACAACGCCGCCATCGCCGCCAATGTGGCGCCACTGCTGCTGATGGCGGGCAAGGCGAAGGATCTCAAG
>NZ_JBFOCS010000042.1:0-60076 GCF_040907905.1 Aeromonas sp. s13
TCAGCCCGGAATCAACCAGACCGCTTTCCTCGTTCGCCACCGCCGTCAACACCAGGCCGTAACTGACCGCACTCACGGTCGCAGTGTCCGCTCCTCCCTGCGTGCTGTCGAAGCTGAACACGCCGCTGAAGTCAGCCACCGCACTGCCGCCTGCATCCGAGGTCAGCAGTGCGCCTTTCACGCCCTCTGTGTCTGGCTGATTGGCAACGATGCTCGGGACATCATCCAAAATAGTGATATCAAGGGTATCACTAGCCGTGTCGCCATCGCTATCAGTCAAAACGACACTAAAGCTCTCGCTCAAGGAGGTGTCATTGGCAGGTCTTGTGTGGTTTTCATTGTCGCCAAGGGTATAGCTGTAGCTGACTTGTCCTGCACCAGTCACAGGGTTGTAGGTCACCGCTGTAATTGTCAGGACATTTCCTAACGGGCTAATAATTGACAGGGGAAAAGAGGTAGCAGATTGACCATTGGTGATGAGCGTAACGTTACCCAGAGCAAGACTTTGGACACCATCCGGGGCATTGAAGGTAAACACCCCACTTTGAGTTAACGCGGCTGCGTTAGGTGCCGAACCGTCGGCCAAGTTGGCATCACTGACCAACACCTCCTCCCCTTCCTGAGTAAGCCCATCAAGACTTACCTCCTCATCTACCGGAGTAATGGAGATAACGAGTGTTGAAGTCACTGTATCCTGGCCATCAGTTACCTGATAGTTCACCGGGGGAACAGCGCCATCATAGTTAGGAGCAGGAGTAAAGGTATAGCTCCCATCCGGATTGATGATCAGCGTGCCCACTCGGGTAATGGTGGCAGCAACACCGGCAGGGACTCCGATATTGATACCCCAGTCATATGAAACGATAGAGGCATCAGCAGGTCCATCTGGATTGGTACTATTGTCGAGCAAATTCCCACTGACCTGAGTGTCTTCCAGGGTCACGGCGGTTTCGCCCAAATCATCAAGCTGATTTTCAAGAATCAAATCTTCGGCCTGATTTTCATTGATGACAGCGGCCGTATCGTAGGTGGTATCAAACCCTGCAGCCGCTATCGTGGCATCGCCTGTTCGATCAATTGTTACGAAACCACCATTACCACTGGCCCCCGCAACCCCACCAATACCACCACCGGCCGCTGGTGCCCCACCAGCAGCAGAAGCCTCAAAGTTTTGCGTCGGGTCAACACCCTGCAGAATCGATTCTTGCAATGCTGCAATATCTGAAGGAGCGCCTTCCTGGCTGGCCGCCAGTTGCGGTTGAGCAGGTTCAGCGGACTCGGAACCTGCCGGAACATCCGATGCAGGAGTATCGTCATAAGGGGAAAGAGCCAGCTTGGCGTCATCAGCTATGGTCAATTTGGCTCCGGGTCGGAGAATTTCCCCTTTTTGCAGAGGGCGGCTGCTTCCATCAGCCAGCACAATCTCCACATTGCCTTCTATAGCTGAGACAACCACGGACTTGTCGATGATTTGGGTACGCATATCCATTGCTCCAAGGTGACAGATCTTGATGTCTACACCGTAGAAGGAGATAGCGCGCTGTTCCGTTGCAAAAAAGCGTACGTTCGAGAGGAATTCAACAAATGGACGGAAAAAAATCGAAGAGTTGGAATTTCTTAATACAAATCAGAACCCTAGATACAGCCCCATTCAAGACTGACCTTGAGTTGGTTATAGAAAAATGGCGAAAAGATAAGTGACTGGTATAAAAAAGGCCCCTATCGGGGCCATTTTCAGCATTTAATTCAAGACAATGGGAAGGCAGGATGAACGAATCCCTGGTAACCATCGATATGCAACTTGGAAAGCAGTTCCACTTGATGTTGATCCTCGACGCGGGTCGCAATGGTGGTCACACCGGCATTGTGTGCGGCGCGACACACAGCCGCCAGGAATGAGGTGTCTGCCCCCGGCTCCATGACCTGACTGGTATAACCGTGATCAACCTTGACATAAGCCGGCGACAGCTCCTCCAGATAGCCCAGAGACTGGAAGTGACGACCATAGTGGTCAACCCCCCACTGGAAACCATGAGCTTGCAAGGTGCCAACCAACGCAGCCACGTTGTCTTTATGTTTCATGATGGCAGCTTCAGGTATTTCAAATAACAACCGCTCTTTGAGCTCTGCATGCTCGGTCAGATAGCGCGTCAGCCAGGTTAAAAATTCATCCAAGCAGAGCGAACCAGCAGTGATGTTGATCGCCAGTACCAGATCAGACTGTTTTTGCAGTAATGGAACGCAAGCATCGAGCACCGCCTGGTCAAACTCGCCACCCAATTTGAACTGTTCAATCGCGGGCAAGAACTGACCGGCAAAATAATCTGTGCCATCGCGAGAGATAGAAGCAAACAGCTCGGCATGCAACCTTGCTCCATTATCAAACCGGCAAGCTGGTTGGGCTTTGAAGCGCCAAAGTTGTCGTGAAATGGCATCTTGTACCAGATCTCGCCAGGCCAAACGCCCCATCAAACCTTGCTCGGTACCCCCTTCCATCACCACAGCACCGCGGCGTTCATTGCGCGCCTTGCCAAGCGCATTATCGGCTTTGGTCAACAAGGCAGAGAGATCATCATTGCCATCACGACCGGCAATACCAATGACGGAGAGCGCATCCCCTTCGCCCATTGGATTCACCACCAGATCGGCAATGCGGCTATTAATCACTTCAGCCAGCTCTTTTAGCTGAGTCAGATCGTCAGTTGGACAGAGCAGCGCATATTCCGTCGCGGAGATCCGTGCCAAGGCTGCGCCATCCCACCCTTTTAATTGCTCTTTCAAAGCCTGAGCTATCGATTTGACCATGTTGTCACGGGCAGCAAAGCCTTCATCGCGATAGATATCATCCAGCATGTCGACCGCAACCAGCATGACGCCACCTTGGCCAGCTTCCGCTATCCATGCGTTTACCTGACCCACAAAATAGGCTCGGTTGCCAAGCCCCGACACGGCATCGACATAAACCCGCTCACGCAATTTCTCGGCCTCATCGGCTTGCTCTTTGAACTGCAACGCCAACTTGCTTGAGAGGGTGTTGATCGCCTGAACGACCTGCTTTAATTCATGGGTTTTAGGCTCCGGGATCGTATGACCGAAATGGTGCAGCTCGATCTCGACGGCTTGATCACAGATCTGTTTGAGTGGCTTGAGCAAGTAGTTGAGTGCTCTCATCAACAAAATTGTGGTGATCAAAAAGCCGACCAGAAACCAGCTCGCCAGCTCGCTCATCCCCCGCCACAACTCGTAATAAGCCTGGCCAGGGTGACCCACTACTTTTAATTTTCCAAGCTGCAACCAGCCAGACGTCAGAATTGACTCGTTGGATACCTCAGGAAACAGACCCAAATTCACAAACCACTGCGGCACCCCCTGAATATTGTTGGTATTTTCCTGCTCGATGACATCCTTTGATGCAAGCAGGTCAAGGCGAACCAGTCGATAATAGCCGCCATCAAAAATAGCCTGGATCACCGACTCGGCACCGACCTTGTCACCGTTTTCCAGATAGGGGGTGAGCGCAAGCCCCAGTGAGGTTGCCGTATTGATGACCGTTGTTTCCTGTTGCTGCGCCAGATAAGTGCGGGTTGAATTGAATTGCACCCAGTATGTGGCCGCAAATAACAATCCAAACAGCAGCAGCATGGTGGCTAATAACTGTCGATAGAGCGTCATAGGTTAATCATCCAAATTCACCACTGGCCGAGCCAATCGCCCCGAGGTCATGCGATTGCGTAAATCATTCCATAATCCCAAGCGGGATGATTGACCAGCCAGTTCCCCTTGGCCTCGTGCCTTCATCAACCACAAGTGACTACCGTTAAAACTGTAAATAGGCACCAGATCTCGCCGCTGTGTGGCAGGGCGAATCGAGCCTATCAAATTATCCAAAATAACCGGAACGGAAGAGGGTGTCTCATAATATGCCACCACCATGTGAAACTGGTTGTAATCAAGTGCCTTGACGTACACCATCCGCATTTTATCATCAGGGATCCCAAGCTCGAGCAGCGTAGAGTATTTGGCGATACTGAAATCTTCACAGTCTCCCCCGGCGGCTCCCAAAAATTCCAGCGGGGTTGCCCAATAATCTTTTTTGCGCCACAACTTGATATCGTCAATAAAACGCATCCGATTGAAAAAATTATTAACCCGCTCAAGCTTTTTTTCTTCGCTCAGGGCCCTGCCCTTCGTCTCCATGACCAACATACGCCAACTGGTTACACGCTTGCCGGCTCTGGCGCCATAGGTCTGCTCCGCCCGCTTGATCAAGTTGAGATCTTCCTGTGGCAGAGGCTGGCTGGCACAGAGCAGAAGTGAGAAGGGTAACAGCAGGATCCATAAGGAGTGGCGCAGAGCGCGTAGCGATCGGTATCTCCATTCATTGAGAAGATAACACCATCTGCTACCGGTACCACGCTGGAGTGTCACGTCATATTCCTGCTGCATTATTACTGCTGCACTCCTCAAAGCCCGTACAACAACCTGCGTTAGCCAAACATGGTGACTGCCAGCAGCAGTCACCATGTTGGCGTTCATGATCCCTACGGGATCATGAACAAACGGTTATTGCCTGGCCTGCCATTCAGCGGGTTGTTTGACGCTAAATGCATTGAGCAGGCTGCCTGTCGCGTTGAGAATGCGATAGTCCGCCAGCAGTGCATCATACTCGGCAGTGATATAGCTGCGACGCGCCTCAAACAGTTCGTTCTCGGTGTTCAATACGTCCAGCAATGTCCGTTGACCCAACCCAAACTGCTTCTTGTACGCCTGTACGGTGTCATAGCTGGCGTCAACATGCTCTTTCAGGAAGGTCTTTTGCTTGGCCAACGACTCTTTCGCGTTCCAGGCCAGACGAGTGCCTTCCTCCACTTGGCGGAACGCATTCAAATGAATGTCTTTCGCCTGAGAGTAGAGCGCCGATGTTGCATTGCTCTCTGCCACATCAGAACCGCCACGGAACAGGTTGTAACGCATCCGCACCATTGCGGTCAGATCATCGTTGCGCCCTTTTACCGCATCGATATCCTCATTCCAGTTCTGATCGACCTCGAATGTTACATTCGGGTAGAAACCGGATTTGGCGCCTTCATGTTGATACTTGGCCGCTTCGATATCCTGCAGGGAAGAGAGCAGGGTCGGGTGGACTTCGGTCGCCGTTTTCAGCGCACTATCGAGGCTGGTCGGGATAAGCTCGGTATTGGGAACCGGCTGTACCAGATCTTTGGGAACCTCGTTCACGACACGAATAAATTCACTCTCTGCGTCGCGATAGTTGTTTTCAGCAGCAGCCTGATTTGAATAGGCTCGGGCAACACGCCCCTCAATCTGGGTCTGATCCGCAGTAGAGCCAAGCCCTGAATCAGTCCGCTTGCTGATGTCGCTACGGATCTGTTCGTGGGTTTCCAGGTTCTGTTTGGAGAGTTCCAGGATCTCCTGCTGACGCAGCATATTGAGGTAGACCTCAGCCACCCGCAGCGCGGTATTTTCAGCTTCGGAGATCATCGCCAGACGCTGGGCATTGGCTTCAGCTTCAGTTCGGGAGACGTTGTTGCTGACATCAAAGCCATCAAACAACATTTGCCGCAGGCTGAGTCCAGCCTCTTTGCGAGTCATGGAATCATCAATATTGCTGTTGGCGCTGGCAGCGCGGGTAGAAGGGCTGTCAGTTTTTTCATAACCTACGCCGCCACGCAGATCGATCGTAGGATAATAGCCACCCTTGGCTCCATCATGCTGATAGAGTCGTGCCTGATACAGATCAAACGCTTCCTTTATCTTGGGATGCGTAGCAAGTGTCTGTGCCACCGACTCTTCCAGAGTCTGGGCCTGACCCAAACTCGGGATCAGGATGCAGCCACTGACCAGCATGGCAACAATCGTTTTTTTCATGTTATCTCCAGTCATGTTTTGTTTTTAGATTGTTGGCTTATCGTTCTCTCAGTGCCGACTGCTTTGCCCGTAAAATCGGCTTAAGCAAATAGTCTAGGACACTTTTTTTACCAGTAATGATATCAGCACTGGCTAACATACCGGGGATGATGGGAAGTGCGTTAAGCTCATCGCCCAAGTAACTCTTCTCTGTTCTAACCCGAACCAGATAAAAGGAGTTCCCCTCCTCATCCTGGATCGAATCCGCACTTATCTGTTCAACCTTGCCATGCAATCCTCCATAGATTGTAAAATCGTAGGCAGTAATTTTGACGATGGCATCCAGCCCCGGTCGCAGGAAGGCGATATCTTTCGGCGACACCTTGGCTTCTACCAGCAAGGTATCCTCCAACGGCACAATCTCCATCAAATCCATGCCGGGCTGAACCACGCCGCCAAGGGTGTTGATCTTGAGTTTCTTGATGGTGCCCTTGAGCGGAGCAATCACGCTGGTCCGGTCGACCCTGTCTCGCAAGCCAACCTGCCCTTCTGACAACTGGCCAAGCCGCCCCTGTTTCTCATTCAGTTCAGTCTGGGAGTCTGCTCTGAACTTCAGCGCAATATCATTACGCTTGGAGATGGTCTCACGCAGTACCGAATTGAGTTTTGGGATCAGCAGACGGTTGCTCTCCAACTCCCCCTGCATCTCGTTGACCTGCCGCTCCAGCTTGATTAGCTCCACTTGAGGCACTATACCCTCTTTCGCCAACGGACGGCTAATATTCAGTTCCTGTCTGGCCAAATCCACACTGCGATTCACGGTGCGAATTTTGGCATTAAGTTCAATCAGCTCCTGCTCTTTCTGTTCGATTTGCTGACCAAGAATATAGAGCTGGTTCTTCAGGTTATTGAGGCGATCCCGCTGTACAGACCGCTCACGGTGTGCGTATTCGGCAAAAACGGTTTCATAACCATCGGGAAACTGGATTGGCGCTTCACCTACCACGACCTGTTCACGCCACCCCAGTGCCGGGTCGTTTTTCACCTCGACGCTGGCCATCTCGGCGCGCAGACGAGCCACATCCCCCTTTAGAGTGACTACCTCTTGCTCCCGTTCTCTAAAGTCGGAGCGGAAACGGGTGTCATCAATGCGCAGCAGAGGCTGTCCCTTTTCGACGATATCCCCCTCTTTAACGAAGATCTCTTTGACGATCCCCCCTTCCAGGTTCTGGATCACCTGCAGCTGACGGGACGGAATAACCTTGCCCTGACCCACGGTGACTTCATCCAGTTCGGCCCAGGCCGCCCAGACGATGGCACTCATGAAAAAGAGGAAACAGCACCATAGCAGGATACGAGCTCCGGTCGGCGTGGTCAGCAGTACAGCTGCCGCGCCGTCATCGACAAACTCCAGATGCTCGGGTGCTGGCAATACCTCGCCGGAAGGCGTCTTTTTGCTGCGCTTGAACCAGTCCATGAGCCCCTTAACCATGGGACACCTCCTGCACGCGCACCTTGCCTTCCTTCAACTGCTGTAACACCACCTCTTTGGGACCATCAGCAACGATCTGCCCCTGCTCGATGACGATCACTCGCGATGCCACATCCAGCATCGAGGTTTTGTGAGTGATGAGGATCAATGTGGTTTCCGGGCCCAGTCTGGCGAGCTCCTGTTTGACCTGCATCTCGGACTGATTGTCCATGTTGGAGGTCGGCTCATCCATCACCAGAATGGGGGGATCATTGAGCAGGGCGCGTGCCAGCAGGATCGACTGACGCTGGCCACCGGATAGCTGACGGCCCCCCTCGCCTATCTGCCGATCCAGCCCGTTAGGATCCCGGTTGGTAAAGTTGGTGACACCCGCCCGCTTGGCTGCGCGCAAGACTCTCACATCATCCACCAGCGGATTACCCAGCATGATGTTGTCCCGCACCGAGCCAAAGAAAAGAATGACATCTTGCGGAACACAGCCGATATTGCGACGGATCACCGCAGGTGGCAGTTGATCAAGTTCAAAACCGTCGATACGTACCGAGCCATCGGTCGGTCGATACAGCCCCATCAACAACTTCTCGAGGGTCGTTTTACCCGCCCCAATCCGGCCGATAATCGCCACCTTTTCGCCCGGCTGAATGCGCATATTGATATTGTGCAGGGTGCTGGTTTCCATGCCGGGATATTTGAAGGAGACATTCTCGAATTCAATGCGACCGGCAATCACCGGATGATGGATATATTGCTTGCCTTCCTCCTGCTCTCCCGGGGTTTGCATGATTTTTTCCAGAATATCCAGTGCTGACTTGGCCTGGTTATAACGGGTCGACAACACGGAGAGTTGTACCATGGGCGCAATGGCGCGGCTGGAGAGCATCACGGCGGCAATCATGCCCCCCATGGTGACCAAGCCTTCCGAGATCTGGTAAACACCGACGATCACTAGACCAACCGTCACCACCTGCTGGATATAACTGGCCAGCGAGGACATGGAGTTGGTAATGCGGCGGGTCTGTACGCCCCAGGTGGAAATATGGGAGACGGCCTGTTCCCAGCGATGCTGGAACATGCTCTCGGCGCCGAAAATCTTGACGGTTTCCAGCCCGGAAATACTTTCAATCAGGTTGGCGTTCTTCTGGGACGCAAGGCGTGACCCCTCTTCGATGGACTGCTTGAGAGGCTCCTGAATATAGAAGCTGTAGGCGATGAGGATCAGCATGGCGACGATGGGAACCACCACCATTACGCCTGCAAACATCCAGATAATAAAAAGGAAGAAGACGGCAAAGGGGAGATCGATAAGAGTAGAAACCGTTGCGGAGGTGAAAAACTCCCGCACCGACTCAAATTCCTGCAGATGTTTGGCGAAAGCACCGGTGGAAGCGGGACGAGATTCCATCCGCATACCCATCACCTTGGCGAAAATTTTGGCGGATAGCAGCACATCAGACTTTTTACCGGCAATGTCGATAAAGTAACTGCGCAACTGCCGCATCACAAAATCGAAGGTAAAGACCACCATGGCCCCGACAGCCAGCACCCAGAGCGAATCAAACGCCAGATTGGGCACAATCTTGTCATAGACGTTCATGGTGAAAAGAGGGCTGGCGATGGCAAACAGGTTGATCAGAATGGAGGCGATCAGCACATCGCGATAGATGCCGCGGGATTCGAACAAGGTGCTCCAGAACCAGTGTCCATCACGGGTTTCAAGCACCTTGGGCGAGCGTTCGTCAAACTTGAACTGCTTCTTTACATAGAAGAGGCGCCCCAGATACTCATCACCCAACTGGGCTGCGGTCAGCCATTGCGCGGCATCACCGGCCTGCGGGAAAATCACTTTCCCCTGGCTGCGATCTTCGTTCCACTCCAGCAATATACAGGCGCCACCACTGCGCATCTGCAATACACAAGGCAGCAGCAAGGGAGAGATATCAGCCAGTGGCTGGATCACTTCACGGGCGGATAACCCGCCCCGCTCGGCAGCACGGCAAAAGAGTGCGGTAGTCAGGCGTCCGGAGACCAGTGGCAACCCGGTCGTCAGGGCATCCTGACTGTTGGGCACACCATAAAAACGGGTCAAGAAGACCAGACACTCCAATAACTCATCAATACGACTTGTTTCTGCTTGCATAGCATCCTGTCACTGCATAAATGAGGTAGATAAGAGCGTTCATCGCTCATATTTCCCTGCTATAGCCACGCTAAAACCGAGTGGCCTTCCCGCTGATGAGACTGATCAGGGGATAAACCTGTCCAGATAGATCGCGACACTCATCGCCAATTTCCCGGCACAGCAGCAATGGCGGCATGATTCGTTATTGGTAAAAATAATCGGCTCATCAACACCATGCTAACACTGCAATCAGGGTGAATGTCGGAGTTAATTGATAATGACATTTATTATGGCGCACCACTATATCAACCGGCACGTACCAAAACTATAGTTTAGGGTATGAAGTTTTTTATATAACCCTATGTTTTACGTGAAAATAATAATCTGGTGCTCAATTATAGGTCAGGAAGTATGAAGGGTCTGCCCAACGCGTGACCTTGCGGGCCGCTCAATGAGAGTGCTTTGGCAATATCCGCCATGGCCGTCCAGCGATTTTCACACCAGGCTGGCGCCAACAGAGTTGGACGGCGCGCGGAGGCCGAAATCCGGTGATACACCACCTCGGGCGGCGTGTGCTGGATCATCGCAACTGCCGCCTCCACATACTGCTCCAGCGTCAATACCTCCAGTCGTCCAGCCTGCCACGCCTTGCCAAGGATACTGCCCTCAACCACATGGAGCGGATGCAGCTTAATCCCCTCAACGCCCGTCTCGACGATGCGATGCAGGGTATCGAGGCTGTCCATCGGCAGCTCACCCGGCAGGCCGACGATCAGGTGGGCACATACCTTGATGCCACGTTGATGAGCACGCGTCACCGCATCCACATAGGCGGCATAACCGTGCCCACGATTGATGCGCTGCAGGGTCTTGTCATTGGCACTCTGTAGCCCCAACTCCAGCCACACCTCGTAGCCTCGGGCCTGATAACCGGCCAACAAGTCCAGCACTGCATCTGGCACGCAATCGGGACGAGTCCCCACGCAGAGCCCCACCATATCGCTGACCGACAAGGCCTCCTCATACATCCGCTGCAGATATTCCACCTCGGCATAGGTGCTGGTATAGGCCTGAAAGTAGGCGAGATAACGCTTGGCGCGGGTCACTTCGTCCCGCCGGGCCAGCAGTTGTTGCACCACGGAAAGCTGTTGCGCCGATTCGTCGGCAAACGAAGAGACATTGCAGAAGGTGCAGCCACCACGACCCAGGGTGCCGTCCCGGTTTGGACAGGTGAAGGCGCCATGAATGGAAAGCTTGTGGATCTTCTGGCCATGGCGCTGCTTGAGATCCTGACCGAATGTATTGACGAGTTCGTGTAACTGCATGACACCTCCGCTAAAGGAGCGCCATTGTACGAGCTTGCGCAAAACAGGGGCTGAGCTGGATCAAGCTAGCAGAGAGGGGAAAACATATAAATACCCGACCAATTTTGAATAAATATAGAGAAAAAGCGCAAAAAAAGGATTTTTACAGTTCTTTGACGATTTAAACAGTAAACATCCATATGAAAATGAGACCTGATAACCCACTGTTGAACAATGAAAAATTCAAAGAGACCCGACAGCACACAATTGCAAGCATGGGATATTGAAAATGTGATCACTTCCGCTCTCGGTAGCATAGGGTTGGTAAAATTACTACATTCGCCCATCGTCGCCGAGCACACCATTGAGCCCGTCAATGGCGATATATTTAACCAACAAAATAAAACCACACAGAATAAACACTCCATAACTGCGAGCCAATCCCCCTAACCCGACATTTTGTTATGCGAATGTAACCATGAAGACAAACCTGACCTGCGATTGACCTCGCCAGAAAATCCCATTAGTTTGGAGATTCGCCACGTCAGGCAGACGGAACCACAAGAGCCAATCGCAATTTATGCAGTCAGGTGATGACTGTGCGATACAAGGCCGAGCAAGGGAGAAATGCAATGTCACTATATGATCCAAAGCTGGAGAGGGATAACTGTGGCTTCGGCCTGTTGGCCCACATGGAAGGGGAAGCCAGCCACAAGCTTGTCCGTCTCGCGATGTCAGCATTGGCTCGCATGCAGCACCGCGGCGGGATCTCCGCCGATGGCAAGACCGGCGATGGTTGCGGTCTGCTGCTGCAAAAACCGGACAGCTTCTTCAGAGCTGTCGCCGAGGAGAAGGGATGGCACCTTGGCCGCAACTATGCGGTCGGCATGCTGTTTCTCAACCCTGACCCCGTATTGGCCCAGCAGACCCGCGACATCATCGACGAAGAGCTGGAAAAAGAGACCCTGAGTCTGGTCGGCTGGCGCAAGGTGCCCGTCGATACCAACGTACTGGGTACCATCGCCAAAGCCTCCCTGCCCAGCATTGAACAGGTCTTTGTCAACGCCCCGCCCGGCTGGGTCGACAAGGATCTCGAGCGCCGTCTCTATATCGTGCGTCGCCGCATCGAAAAGCGCGTCAACGATGACTACTTCTACGTGGTCAGCCTCTCCAACCTGGTCACCGTCTATAAAGGGCTGTGCATGCCGGTGGACTTGCCGCGCTTCTATCTGGATCTCGCCGACATCCGTATGCAGGCGGCCATCTGCGTCTTCCACCAGCGTTTCTCCACCAACACCAGCCCGCGCTGGCCGCTGGCCCAGCCGTTCCGCTATCTGGCCCACAACGGCGAGATCAACACCATCGCCGGCAACCGCCAGTGGGCCAAGGCACGCAGTTACAAGTTTGCGACGCCGCTCATTCCCGATTTGCAGGAAGCGGCCCCGTTCGTCAACACCACCGGCTCTGACTCCTCCAGCCTCGACAATATGCTGGATCTCTTCCTCGCCGGTGGTATGGACCTGTTCCGCGCCATGCGCCTGTTGATCCCGCCTGCATGGCAAAAGCACCCGAACATGGATGATGACCTGCGCGCCTTCTACGACTTCAACTCCATGCACATGGAGCCGTGGGACGGCCCCGCCGGTATCGTCATGACCGATGGTCGCTACGCCACCTGCGCACTTGATCGCAACGGTCTGCGTCCGGCCCGCTACGTCATCACCAAGGACAAGTTCATCACCCTCGCCTCCGAGGTCGGCACCTGGGACTACACCCCGGACGAAGTGCTGGAGAAGGGCCGGGTCGGCCCGGGCGAGCTGTTCGTGGTGGATACCAGCAACGGCAAGGTGTGGACCAGCTTCGAGATCGATGACGACCTCAAGAACCGCCACACCTACAAGCAGTGGATGGATAAACATTGCCGCCGGCTAGTCCCCTTCGAGCAGATGGACGACAGCCAGACCGGTAGCCGCGAGTTCTCCGACGACCAGCTGAAAACCTATCAGAAGCTGTTTGGCTACTCCTTCGAGGAGCTGGATCAGATCATCCGGGTTCTCGGTGAAAATGGTCAGGAAGCGGTGGGCTCCATGGGGGATGATACCCCGATGGCGGTGCTCTCCTCCGGCCCGCGCACCCTTTATGACTACTTCCGCCAGATGTTTGCCCAGGTGACCAACCCGCCCATCGATCCGCTGCGTGAGAACCACGTGATGTCGCTGGCCACCTGTATCGGTCGCGAGCAGAACGTCTTCAACGAGACCTTCGGCCACGCCCACCGGGTGCTGTTCCAGTCACCGATCCTGCTCTACTCCGACTTCCACCAGCTGCTGGCACTGGAAGGCGAGTACTACCGTCATCAGGTGATCAGCCTCAACTTCAAGCCCGAAGAGGGGCTGGAAGCGGCCATCTTGCGCATCTGCGAGGAGGCCAAAACCGCTGCCAAGAGTGGCACCGTGCTGCTGGTGCTGTCGGATCGCGATATCAGCGCCGATACCCTGCCGATCCCGGCCGCCATGGCGGTGGGCGCGGTACAGCGCACCCTGGTGGACAACAACCTGCGCTGCGACGCCAACATTCTGGTGGAGACCGCAAGCTGCCGCGATCCGCACCACTTCTCGGTGCTGCTGGGCTTTGGCGCGACCGCCATCTACCCTTATCTGGCCTACGAAACCCTGGCCAAACAGGTTGAAGAGGGCGTGCTCACCATGTCCCTGCGCCAGGCCATGGTCAACTACCGCAACGGCATCAACAAGGGGCTCTACAAGGTGATGTCCAAGATGGGCATCAGCACGGTCGCCAGCTACCGCTGCTCCCAGCTGTTCGAAGCGGTGGGTCTGGCCAAGTCGGTGGTCGATACCTGCTTCCGCGGCGTATCGAGCCGTATTCAGGGTGCCGATTTTGCCGACATCCAGCAGGATCAGCACAATCTGGCCCGTCAGGCCTGGTTGATGCGCAAGCCCCTCCCCCACGGTGGCCTGCTCAAGTTCGTCCACGGCGGCGAGTACCACACCTATAACCCGGATGTGGTGCAGACCCTGCAAGCGGCGGTGCGCTCCGGCAACTATGCCGATTACAAAGAGTACGCCCGTCTGGTGAACGAGCGCCCGGTTGCCACCCTGCGCGATCTGCTTGCCCTGAAGAAAGTCGACAATCCGGTCGCGCTGGATCAGGTTGAGCCGGCCGACAAGCTGTTCCCCCGCTTCGACTCTGCCGCCATGTCCATCGGTGCCCTCGGCCCAGAGGCCCACGAGGCACTGGCTGTCGCCATGAACCGCCTCGGCGGTCAGAGCAACTCCGGCGAAGGTGGCGAAGATCCCAAGCGTTTCGGTACCGAGAAAAACTCCCGCATCAAGCAGGTGGCTTCCGGCCGATTCGGTGTCACCCCCCACTACCTGATGAACGCCGATGTAGTGCAGATCAAGGTGGCGCAGGGTGCCAAGCCCGGCGAAGGTGGCCAGCTGCCCGGTGACAAGGTCACCGCCCAGATCGCCCAGCTGCGCTATTCCGTGCCCGGCGTGACCCTGATCTCGCCGCCGCCGCACCACGATATCTACTCCATCGAGGATCTGGCCCAGCTCATCTTCGACATCAAGCAGATCAACCCGAGCTGTCTGGTGTCGGTGAAACTGGTCTCCGAGCCTGGCGTTGGCACCATCGCCTGCGGCGTGGCCAAGGCCTATGCCGACTTCATCACCATCTCCGGTTATGACGGTGGCACTGGCGCCAGCCCCCTCACCTCGGTCAAATATGCCGGCTCCCCGTGGGAGCTGGGCCTGGCCGAGACCCAGCAGGCGCTGGTGGCCAACGGTCTGCGCCACAAGGTGCGGCTGCAGGTGGATGGCGGTCTCAAGACCGGCCTCGACATCATCAAGGCGGCCATCCTCGGCGCCGAGAGCTTCGGTTTTGGCACCGGCCCCATGGTGGCACTCGGTTGCAAATACCTGCGGATCTGCCACCTGAACAACTGCGCCACCGGCGTTGCCACTCAGGATGAGAAGCTGCGTCGCGAGCACTTCACCGGCCTGCCGGAGATGGTGATGAACTACTTCAAGTTCATCGCCGAAGAGACCCGCGAACTGATGGCCCAGCTCGGCGTCACCCAGCTGACCGACCTGATTGGCCGCACCGATCTGCTGGAAGCCCTGCCCGGCCTCACCGCTCGTCAGGCCAAGCTGGATCTCTCCGGCATTCTGGCCCGTCCGGTTGCGCCGGCAGGCTCCAGCCTGTTCAGCCAGCAGCACAACCCCACCTTCGACAAGGGGCCGCTCAACCTCAAGATGGTGGAAGATCTGCTGGAAGCGGTGGAAACCTCAAGCGGTGGCGAGTTCCGCTACGACATTCGCAACACCGACCGCTCGGTGGGTGCGCGCCTCTCGGGCGAGATCGTCAAACGTCACGGCAATCAGGGGATGGCGGCGGATCCGGTCAAGGTGCACTTCAACGGCACCGCAGGCCAGAGCTTCGGCGTCTGGAACGCGGGTGGCCTTGAGATGATCCTCACCGGTGACGCCAACGACTATGTGGGCAAGGGGATGACTGGCGGCAAGCTGGTGATCAAGCCCCATGTCGGCGTGGCGTTCAAATCCCACGAAGCAGCCATCATCGGCAACACCTGCCTCTACGGCGCCACCGGCGGCAAACTCTACGCCGCAGGCACTGCCGGCGAGCGTTTCGCGGTGCGCAACTCCGGCGCTCTGGCGGTGGTCGAGGGAATTGGCGACAACGGCTGTGAATATATGACCGGCGGCATCGTCACCGTGCTCGGTCAGACCGGCGTCAACTTCGCGGCGGGCATGACCGGCGGCTTTGCCTACGTGCTCGACGAATGCGGCAACTTCGCCAAGCGCACCAACCCCGAACTGGTGGAACTGCTGGACGTGGCGGATCTCACCATCCATCAGGAGCACCTGCGCGGCATCATCACGGCGCACCTCAATGAGACCGGCAGCTCGCGCGCCGAGGAGATCCTGGCCAACTTCGACTCCTATGTGCCCAAGTTCAGGCTGATCAAACCCAAGTCCAGCGACGTGAAATCGCTGCTGGGTCACACCAGCCGTTCCAGTGCAGAACTCAGAATCCAGGCGCAATAAGGAGGGAACCCTATGAGCCAGAACGTATTTCAGTTTATCGATGTCCAGCGGGTTGACCCGCCCAAGAAGCCGCTCAAGATCCGCAAAATCCAGTTTGTGGAGATCTACGAGTCCTTCAATCAGCCGCAGGTACAGATGCAGGCGGATCGCTGCCTCGAGTGCGGCAACCCCTACTGCGAGTGGAAGTGTCCGGTCCACAACTACATCCCCAACTGGCTGAAGCTGGCCAAAGAGGGGCGCATTCTGGAGGCGGTTGAGCTCTCCCACCAGACCAACAGCCTGCCGGAAGTGTGCGGTCGGGTCTGCCCGCAGGATCGCCTCTGTGAGGGCTCCTGCACCCTCAACGATCGCTTCGGCGCGGTGACCATCGGCAACATCGAAAAATACATCACCGACAAGGCGTTCGAGATGGGCTGGAAGCCCGATCTCTCGAACGTGGTCAAGACCGGCAAGCGGGTCGCCGTCATTGGCGCCGGCCCTGCGGGTCTCGCCTGTGCCGACGTGCTGGCACGCAACGGCGTCACCCCGGTGGTGTTTGACAAGTATCCGGAGATCGGCGGCCTGCTCACCTTCGGCATCCCATCCTTCAAGCTGGAAAAAGAGGTGATGCAGCGTCGCCGCGAGATCTTCCAGGGAATGGGCGTGGAGTTTCGACTCGAGACCGAAGTGGGCAAGGACATCACCTTCGCCGACCTGCTCGGCGAGTTCGATGCGGTCTTCCTCGGGGTCGGCACCTACAAATACATGAAGGGCGGCTTTGCCAACGAAGAGGCGCCGGGAGTCTATGACGCTCTGCCCTACCTCATCGCCAACGCCAACCGGTTGCTGGGGTTCGAGAAGGCGCAAGCCGACTATATCGACTTCGCTGGCAAGCAGGTGGTGGTGCTGGGCGGTGGCGATACCGCCATGGACTGCGTGCGGACCGCCATCCGTCAGGGGGCTGACAAGGTGATCTGCGCCTATCGCCGCGACGAGGAGAACATGCCGGGCTCCAAGCGGGAGGTCAAAAACGCCCGCGAGGAGGGGGTTGAGTTCATGTTCAACCTGCAACCGGTAGCGGTCGAGCTGGATGCCAACGGTCGCACCGTCGGCATCAAGGTGGTGAGCACCGAGCTGGGTGAACCCGATGCCAATGGCCGCCGCAATCCGGTGGTCATCGAGGGCTCCGAGCAGGTGTTGGCCGCCGATGCGGTAGTGATGGCGTTTGGCTTCCAGCCCAACCCCCAACCCTGGATGGCGGAGTTCGGCATCGAGCTCGATAACCGGGATCGCATCAAGGCGCGCGAGCAGGCGGAATATGCCTTCCAGACCAGCAACCCCAAGGTGTTTGCCGGTGGCGACGCGGTACGCGGCTCCGATCTGGTGGTGACCGCCATCTACGAAGGGCGCAAAGCGGCCGAAGGGATCATGGACTATCTGGCGGTCTGATCCGACCGACCAAGACCCTGATGCGCTTTCACAATCAGCCTCGCCAATGCGGGGCTGATTTTTTGTAGCTACCCACCCCCTACAAACGCACCACCAGCCACTCCCCCTTGCCGACCGGCACCAGCGAGGTGGCAAAGGCCGGATCCTGCCCGACCTCGTTCATCCACTCCACCATCTCGCTGCGATGGGAGATGGCGTTATCGACCACCAGCAGGCCACGGGGTGCCAGCAGGCGGCAGATCTGTGGCCACCATGCCCGGTAGTGCTGACGATCCGAATCGAGGAAGATGAGCTGATAGCCGGCTTGCGGCAAGGTCGGTAACAGCTCGCCTGCATCCCCTGCCAGCAATGTTACCCAGGGGGCCAGCCCTGCCTGCTGAAAGTTGTCATGGGCCAGCACGCGCTTATCCTCATCCAGCTCAATGGTGGTCACGTGCCCCTCCAGCCGACGCACAGCTTCTGCCAGCCAGAGTGTGGAGTAACCATTTGAGGTGCCGATCTCCTGCACCGCCTGCGCCCCACGGGTCTGCACCAGCACTGACAGCAACTCCCCTGTGTCACGAGTGATATTGAGCAACTTGCGCTGGCGAGCCTGCTGCATGCTGTCATTGCGCTCGCCCAGCTGCTCCAGCTGGCGTTTTAACTGTTCCAGATCCAACGATATCCCTTTCGTCCTTGCCCAAAACCGTTATCCCACTGCTCTTGGCTTGGTCTTTGGGAGTCAAATGATTGCTTTCAACCGCCATTCACACCACAAAGGATGAGAAAAGGACAACCATTTGAGGCAGAATTTGTGACGTCTATCTGTTACACTTCGCGCCCGCCATTTTCCGGCTCACTCTCTGACTTGATGTCAGGCGCAGCCGTCGGTGGTTACAACCTCCGTCTCGCTCATGCCGAGCTAACCAAGCCAAACACAGCCCAGCTGGAACACAGGAACCCATTATGAGATTTGAATCGTTCGATTTTGCCCCCGAGATTTTGCGTGCTGTCTCAGATTGCGGTTATCAGGAGATGACCCCTGTGCAGCAACAGGCGATCCCGGCCATTCGCCGTGGCCGCGATGTGCTGGCCAGCGCCCAGACCGGTACCGGCAAGACCGCCGCCTTCGCCCTGCCCATCTTGCAGCGTCTGGTAGACAATCCGGCTCCGGTCCAGCCTTCCAACGCCCGTGTGCTGATCCTGACCCCGACCCGCGAGCTGGCGGCTCAGGTAGCGAGCAACATCAATGACTTCGCCAAGTATCTCGATATCACCACCATCACCATCGTCGGCGGTGGCAAGCAGGACGTGCAGGCCAAGAAGCTCAAAGCGGGCGCTCACATCATTGTGGCCACCCCGGGCCGTCTGCTGGAGCACCTCACAGCCTGCAACCTCAGCCTCTCCGGCGTCGAGTGTCTGGTGATGGATGAAGCGGATCGCATCCTCGACATGGGCTTCAGCGCCGACGTGCAGAAGATCCTGCAAGCGGTCAACAAGACCCGTCAAAACCTGCTCTTCTCCGCCACCTTCTCCGATGCTGTGAAGAAGCTGGCCAACCTGATGCTGGATCGCCCGCAGATCGTCAGCGTCAACAAGCAGAACTCCACCGCCGACACCGTCAGCCACACCGTCTATCCGGTCGAACAGAAGCGCAAGCGCGAGCTGCTCTCAGAGCTGATTGGCAAGCAGAACTGGCAGCAGGTACTGGTGTTCGCCAGTACCCGCGAGAGCTGTGATGTGCTGGTCGAGGAGCTGAACCTCGACGGCATCAAGTCCGCCGTTGTCCATGGCGAGAAGGCCCAGGGCAACCGTCGCCGCGCCCTGCGCGAATTCATGGAAGGCAAGGTACGGGTACTGGTCGCCACCGAAGTGGCCGCCCGTGGTCTGGACATTCCGAGCCTGGAATACGTGGTCAACTATGATCTGCCGTTCCTGGCGGAAGATTACGTGCACCGCATCGGTCGTACCGGTCGTGCCGGCAAGCGCGGCATGGCCATCTCCTTCGTCAGCCGTGAAGAGGAGCGCACCCTGCTGGAGATCGAGGCCCTGATCGGCCAGAAGATCCGTCGCATCATGGTACCGGGCTATGAGGTGAGCAGCCGTGACGAGCTGATCAAACAGCTGCAGGAGCGTCGTCGCTTTGGCAAGCGCCCGCAGCGTGGAGATAACGCCGTAGCCCAGGTGATGGCCGAAGCCAAGCTGCAGGGTCAGCGCCTCAAGCGTCTGGCTGCAGCCAAGAAGCCCCGTCAGCCGAAATAAGGCGGGCAGTTGCTCTATTGAACCGCAAAGGCGCCACTGGCGCCTTTGCCATCTCTGTCATCGGTGTTGGCCCCTGGTGGTCAACTCAAGGATTGCTTATGACCTCTCCTACCTACAATCAGGCCCTGCTCGAGATGGCCACCCAGAGCCTGGCCGAACTGGCCCGCACCGCCGAACAAAAGGCGGGCAAGCGCACTCCGGCGCAAGAGAGCCACTTTCTCTGCTCCTGGATGGCCGACGCCCTCAAGGAGAAGCGCTTCTCCCGTCTGGTGATGGAAGATTTGAAAGCTTGGGTGCAGCTTGGCCGCACGCTGGGTGCGGGCGCCGATCTCAAGGGATTGCTGGAGCGCATCGCCTTCCAATACCAATGCGCCATGACCAACCCGCAACAACTGGGGGCCAAGCTGGCAGCCCTGCTGGATGAGCTGACGGCAGCAGGCTGGCTGGTGCTGACCGAAAGCGAGGTGAATGCCAAGCTGCGCCTACAATCTGGCGGTCAGGCCAGTCTGGTGGTAAGCCATAGCGAATATGCAGGCCATATCGAGGACGGTGAGCTTGTCAAACCCCTCACCCTCTATGTGCGCGGTGACGAGAAGGTGCTAGCCGAGGCGGCCTTCAAACACGGCCTGCTGCTGAGCCAGGGCAACAAGAAGACCACCCTGGTCAAACACCACAAGGCCTACCGGCTGATGCCGGACAACGCCCAACCGGCGCTGGCACTGCTGAGCGAGACTCGCCAGAGCGCCTGACCTCGCCTGTTTTCAGCAATAAAAACGGCAGACCCTTGCGCAGGGTCTGCCGTTTTTTATTGTTCGATGTTTGGTGATGAGGTTGGGTAGTCGTTTAGCGGATCTTGATGCCAATCTGGCCCGCGTCACACCACTCGAACATCACCTCCTCGCTCTTGCCGCAGCAACTGCCACCACAGACACGGCTTTCACGCTTGATGACCCGCCCCTTGCGCATCCAGACGCCGAGCATGGCCTCCACCGCATCTTCCGAGGTGTGGAAGTGGCGAGCCAGATCACGCCGACTCACCTTCTGCTGCGCGGCGAGGTAATCCCCCAGCTCGCGCAGGATCATAAGGTCACCACCTTGCGGGCAACGATGTCACCGTGACGGCGACCGGCCCACCAGAGCAGTACCAGAGAGAGGCCATAGCTGACGATCCAGAACAGGCTCTGCTCCGGGTGAGCGGCGAAGGTGGCCACCTGATAGAAGAGGGTGGCGCACATAAAGGCCATGTAGTTGCACCATACCGCCGTCATCAGCGCCCACTGGCGACCGGTTTCCCGCACCAGCGCGCCCATGGCGGCGGCGCAAGGCATGTAGAGCAGCACGAACAAGAGATAGGCGAAGGCACCGGCCGCCCCGTCGAAGTGGGTCTGCATATTGCCGTAGGTGGAGACATCTACCTCCTGCGCCTCGGCGGCAGCTTTCTGGTCGTCAAGGTTGCCAACATCAAGCCCCATGGGGTCACTCGGGTTGATCTCCGCCAGATTGGCCGCCACGGCATCGATCGCCTCGTGGAAGCTGGCCACCAGCGAGAACTCACTCTCCTCCTCTGCATCGCCACCACCGGCGTAGAGGCTGTTGAGGGTACCGACCACCGCCTCTTTGGCGAAGATACCGGTGACGATACCGACTGTGGCCTGCCAGTTGTCATCGCGTACACCGATGGGGTGCAGCACCGGGGTCACCGCCTGGCTGATCTTGCTCAGGACCGAGCTCTCCTGCTCCTGATGGCCAAAGCTGCCATCGGTACCCAGGGAATTGAGCACGCTCAGCACGGCAACCACCAGTACGATGGTTTTACCGGCGCCAAAGACGAAGGATTTAAGCTTCTGCCAGGTCTTGATGGCAACGTTGACCGGACGCGGCCACTCGTAATCCGGCATCTCCATCAGCATGGAGTCGCTCTTGCCCGGCAGCAGGGTGCTGCGCAGCAACAGGCCGGTGAGCACCGCCACCAGAATGCCGATGAGGTAGAGACCGAACACCAGGTTCTGACCTGACTCGGGGAAGAAGGCCACCGCAAACAGGGCGTAAACCGGCAGACGGGCACCGCACGACATGAAGGGGGCCATGGCGGAGGTCATCAGCCGCTCCCGCTCGGAGTTGAGGGTACGGGTCGCCATCACCGAGGGGACGGTACAACCAAAGCCCATCAGCATCGGCACGAACGCCTTGCCCGGCAGGCCGAGGCGGCGCATCAGGGCATCCACCACGAAGGCGGCACGGGCCAGATAGCCGGAGCTCTCCAGCACCGCGAGGAACAGATAGAGGCAGCCAATCACCGGAATAAAGGTGGCGACGGTCTGCAAGCCGACACCAAAGCCATCAGCCAGAATGGCGCCCAGCCACTCGGGGGCATTGACCAGCCCCAGCAGGTGGTGCACCCCATCGACAAACAGGGCGCCGCCCATGATGTCGAAGAAGTCGATAAAGGCGCTGCCGACGTTGATGGCAAACAGGAACATCAGGTACATGACAAACAGAAAGAAGGGGATGCCAATCCAGCGATTGAGCAGCACCCGATCCAGCCACTCGCTCTGGGCCTCGGTGAGCTTGCCCTTCTGCTGACGAGCCTGTTGTACCCACTGGTGGATATGGCCGTAGCGAATATCCGCCAGTTGCAGGTCGATATCCTGTCCCTGATGGGCGCGAGCCACTACATTGGCGGCGGCCGCCTGCTGACCGGGCAGCAGGGTCTCCTGCATCACCGCATCCTCTTCCAGCAGGCGCAGGGCGCGACCACGAGCAGTGAGGTGATGCGGGGCGAGCAGGGTCTCCAACTCCGCCAGATCGGTTTCAAGCGCGTGGCCGTAATCGAGCTGCAAGGCGGCTTGCGGCTGACCGATAAACTGCCGGATCTGCTGTTTGAAGGCGGCAACCTGCTTGCTGTTGTGGGCAGAGAGGGCCACTACAGGGCAACCGAGGGATTTGCCGAGCTTGCTCTCGTCGATGACGATGCGGCGCTTTTGCAGGATATCCAGCTTGTTGAGCACCACCACCATGGGCAGGCCCAGTTCGCGCAGTTGCAGCGTGAGGTAGAGGGAGCGCTCCAGATTGGCGGCGTCGATGACGTTGAGCAGCAGGTCGGGTTGTTGGCCCTGGGCAAAGCGGCTGGCGATCTGCTCGTCCAAGCTGCCATCCTGACTGGCCAGGCTATAGATGCCGGGCAGATCCATCAGCTTGAAGTGATGTTCACCCGCACTGAACTCACCCATCTTCTTGTCGACGGTGACGCCGCTCCAGTTGCCTACCTGCTGGCGGGCGCCGGTCAGGGCGTTGAACAGGGAGGTCTTGCCGCTATTGGGGTTACCTACCGTTACCAGGGAATAATTCATACCAGCTCTACCTCTATTTTCTTCTGAACCCGCCGCGTGTGTGGCAAGCCGCTTTGCAGGTTCGACTTCTTGTCTCTGAACCGATCCCGGTGACGTTTCTTGACCGGAGCGGTAGCCGAACAGGGGGTTATACCGGCTCGACTTCTATTTGCTGGGCCAGACTCTTTTGCATGGAGAGACAGATCCCCTGGCACTGGATCTGGAGCGGGTCCCCCAGGGGGGCGGAGCGCAGATAGATGACTTCAGTCTGGGGCAACAGGCCCATCACCATCAGTTTGCGGCGCAGCGGCCGGGCGAGCTGATTCATATTCTTGATGCGAGCACTCTGTCCCGGTGACAACTGCGTGAGTACCATGACTGACTCCTGAAGTTAAACAATAATAATTCGCTTTTACTTGGGGCATTATAAGCTGTGTCTTCAACTTTTATTTGAGTAAAATCAAACTCCGCTTAGCTAACCCATAAAGTAATGCCATGAGTCACGACAACAACAGCCGCCTCGTTTACAGCACAGATGGCGGCATGCTCAAGGAGCAGAGCGCTCCCCAATCCGCCTCCCCCTTCCCCACCGACGGCACCGTGCGCATTCGCCGCGAGACCAAGGGGCGCAAGGGTGCCGGGGTGATCACCATTCATGGCGTACCCGCCGATCAGCAAAAATCCCTGGCCACCCTGCTCAAGAAAAAGTGCGGCACCGGAGGCGGTATCAAGGAGGGAGTGATCGAGATCCAGGGGGATAAACGGGACCTGATCAAAACCGAGCTGGAGAAAGCCGGTTTCAGCGTCAAGCTGGTGGGTGGCTGATCCCCTTGTCACTCATGCGGTTTTTCCCTAGAATGCCCGCTCCCATCGAGGGGGAGTAGTCTCGCACGCCGGTGCCATCCATTGCATGAATACCGGTTTGCGACCCTGATCAACATACTTGGTGCCAAATCACCATGGTCAGGGTGATCCATGCCAGCCATGGATTTGACAAGACCTTTGACGGGCCAGTGCCAATACCGGGGACGGATGGCGCAGGCTTGTCTTTGGTTTATAACAATTCCGTCCCCCGGTCATTTTTATGGAAGCTTTGTTAACCTCAACCCTCAGCGTCGCTATTGCCGAAATCGGCGATAAAACCCAGCTGTTGGCGTTGCTGCTCATCTGCCGTTTTCGCAAGCCCTGGCCCATCATCGCCGGCATGCTGGCGGCTACCTTGCTCAACCATGCGGGCGCTGCCTGGATTGGCGAGTTCATCAGCCGCTGGCTCGATCCCAAGATAATGACCTGGCTGGTCGCCATCGCCTTTATCGCCATGGCTATCTGGATTTTGGTGCCGGACAAGATGGATGACGAGGAGAGCCCGCTCGATAAATACGGCCCCTTTATGGCCACCTTCGTGCTCTTCTTTATTGCCGAGATTGGCGACAAGACCCAGATTGCCACCGTGCTACTGGCCGCCAAGTATGACTCGCTGGTGCAGGTCATTACCGGTACCACCCTCGGCATGATGCTGGCCAACGTGCCTGTGGTGCTGATCGGCAAGCTGGGGGCAGACAAGCTGCCGCTCAAGGGGATCCGCATCGCCTGCGCCATCCTCTTCGTCGGCCTCGGGGTGAGCACCCTGATCTTTGCCTGATGGCCCGTACCCGATGACCAAGCCCTCCCCTGTGGAGGGCTTTTTTGTTTACTGCTGTGTCTATTGCGTAACCCGCTGTCGCAACCACCAGCCGTAGAGCCAAGGGGCAGTGCACGGTTGCGGGTGCCTCATGCCATAATGGGGCAAACCTCG
The DNA here is from genome assembly GCF_040907905.1 of Aeromonas sp. s13. Taxonomy (NCBI): domain Bacteria; kingdom Pseudomonadati; phylum Pseudomonadota; class Gammaproteobacteria; order Aeromonadales; family Aeromonadaceae; genus Aeromonas; species Aeromonas sp. s13. Next base: position 24,667 of record NZ_JBFOCS010000042.1, read on the forward strand.
CGGAGTCCCCCCATGCACAACGTATCAAGAGAAACGCTTCTCGAATGGGTCAAACAAGGACGGCTGGCGCCAGAGAAGCTGGTGGACGCCCTGACCCTCGCAGATCTTCCCCCCCATCCGGCGCGCTGGCAGTGGCTGTTTGACCGGCTGCTGCTCTGGCTCGGCACCCTCTGTATCGGGGCTGGCCTCATCTTCTTCGTCGCCTTCAACTGGCAGGAACTGGGCCGGGTCTCCCGCCTTGCGCTGCTGGAGGCACCGCTGCTCGCCATGCTGCTTCTGCTGTGGCGCAAACCGCTGGGGGATACCCCCCGTAAGGCGCTGCTGCTCGCTATCGCCCTCAATATCGGCGCCCTGCTGGCGCTGGTGGGTCAAACCTACCAGACCGGCGCCGATCCCTGGCAGCTGTTCGCCACCTGGGCGCTGATGCTGGTGCCACTGGCGGTATTTGGCCAAAACCCCCTGCTCTGGACCTTGAGCTGGCTGCTCGGTCAGCTGGCGCTGGTGCTCTACTGGCGGCTCGGTTTGTTCACGTTCTTCTTTACCTTCGATGAAGAGGGATTGGGCTGGTGCCTGACCCTGCTCAATGCCGCCCTCTGGGGTCTGCTTCTGCTGGCGCCAAACCGCTGGCGCCTGATGCCAAGCTGGCTGGCGGGTCTGGCTGCCGGTCTGGGGGCCACCCTGCTCACCCTGCTGGCGCTGTTTGATGCCGCCTCTGCGCTGGTGTGGCCGCTCTGGCTTGGCTGGCTCGCTGCGGCCTATGCCCTTTGGCATCACAGATTTATCGCCGGACTCGCCATGGGGTGCCTCAGCCTGATTGCCGTCATCCTCGCGGCGCTGGGCAAGTGGATGGAGCCCGACATCAACGGCTTTTTGCTGCTGAGCCTGATCGCCATCGGCCTTTCGGTCACCGCCGCCCGCTGGCTGCAACAACAACGGAGATCTCATGAGTGATCTGACCCTTTGGCAAGCACTGCAACAGGCCAATCTGGTGGAAGGGGAGATGCCCCGTGATACCCAACCCCACTGGTCGAGCCGCTTTCTGCTCGGGCTTGTGGGCTGGATTGCCGCCCTGTTCCTGCTCTTTTTCCTGTTTCTCACCTTCGAGCAGCTGACCCGCGAGGCCAACAGTGCCCTGCTGCTCGGGACCGTGCTGCTGGCGGGGGCCTACGCCCTCAATCGCAGCCAAAGCGGCGATCTCTGGGATCAGTTCGTACTGGCCCTCACCCTGGCGGCCGATGCCTGGCTGCTCTATGGCCTGCTCGATCAGCTGGATCTCCATCACGCCCTGCTCTGGTTCGGTCTGTGCCTGCTCTCCCTTGCCATCGCCGTGCTGTTCGATCACTGGCTGGTGCGGCTGTTTCACAGCGTGGCGGCGGCCCTGCTGCTCACCCTTGGCCTCGCTTGCCTCGGGCTGCAACTGCTGGCCCTGCCGCTGTTGATGGCGGCCATCACCTTCTGCTGGCTGCGGGCAGATAGGGATCCAGAGCGTCACCAGCTCTACCACTCCATCACGCTGGGGCTGGCCCTCTCCCTGCTGGTGCTGGGCCGTCTGCACCACCCGCTGTGGGATGGTGGCAGCAGCGTGCTGGACGAGCTGGGGCTGTCCCGCCTGCCACTCTGGCTCAATCCGCTGATCTGCGCCGCCCTGCTGCTGGCGGTGATGGTGAAGCTGAGGCTCCCGCTGCTGTTTGGCCTGCCGCTGGTGCTGATCAGCGCCATCATCCCCGGCATGGGGGCAGGCGCACTGGTGCTGATCCTCGGGTTTTATGCCGGCAGTCTGGGGCTGATCACCCTCTCGGCCTTGCTGCTGCTCGGCTATGGCTCGCTCTATTACTACGATCTGGGGCTCACCCTGATGACCAAATCCTGGCTGCTGCTGGGCTCCGGCATCCTGCTGCTGGGGGCTCGCCAGCTGCTCACCACCTTCGCGGCAAGGAGCGACTCATGAAACCCGTCACCCGACAGCTCGCCCTGTTGCTGAGCGGTCTCGCCATCCTGGCAGGCATCAATGCCACCGTCTGGCGCTATGAGCACGCCATGAGCAGCGGCGAAGTGGTGCTGCTGCGGCTCGCTCCGGTCGATCCCCGCTCCCTGATGCAGGGGGATTACATGCGGCTCAACTACGAAATTGCCCGCGAGCTGACCAGCCGCGACGCCCGTGCGACTCAAAACAAGGGCAGCGACACCCTGGTGATCCGCCTCGATGCCCATCAGGTGGCCACTCTGGTGGCCGATGGCAAACCGGATCGGCTCGCCAGCGATGAGCGGCTATTGCAGGTGCACCAGAGCGAGCGGCAGTGGCAGATTGGCCCCGATGCCTACTTCTTTGAAGAAGGCACGGGGGAGCAGTACGAAATGGCCCGCTACGGCGAGTTCCGGCTGCAGGCGGATGGCAAGACCCTGCTGGTGGGGCTGCGGGATGAGGCCTACCAGCCCATCGGGCAGATCCGCGCCCGCTGGTAATGGCAGTGAGTGGCTATTTACTCTGTTCATGGTCACACTCAAGGGAAGGTTGATCGCTAAGGATGTTCCCAATGAGGATATGGCTGATCTGTCATCTGTTGCTGCTCTGCTGGGCCTCGACGGCACGGGCTGATCTGGGCAAGCTCGAGTACCTCACCGAAGAGTACCCCCCCTACAACTTCAGCGATCCGCAAGGCCAGCCCACCGGCCTTGCGGTCGATCTGCTGCAGATGATCTGGCAACACAGCGGCGTGACACCCCAGCCGGTGCGCATCCTGCCCTGGGCACGAGGTTATTACTTGCTAACCCAGAAGCCCAACGTGGTGCTCTTCTCCACCGCCCGCACCCAGGCGCGGGAGGATCTCTTCAAGTGGGTCTGCCCCATCGGCTACTCGGAGTACATACTGCTGGGCCGCAAAGCGCAGAACATCACCCTGACCGCCTTCGAACAGATGAGCCAATACAAGATCAGCGCGGTGCGCTCGGATGCCGCCGAGCAGTTGCTGCTCAACAACGGCATGGATGACAACAACATCATCCCGGCCAACCGCCTGTCGCAGGGGTTGAAGATGCTGCTCTCCGGCCGCGCCGACCTGCTCGCCACCAGCAAGCTGGCAGGATATGACGCCATCCGCGAACTGAAGCTGAGCAGCGACGACTTCAATGTGGCCATGGTGCTGAGCGCCGAGCAGCTCTGCTACGCCTTCAGCCGTCAGGTGCCCGACAGCGAGATCACCCTCTTTCAGCAGGGCCTGACCCGCGCCCTCGCCTCGGAGGAGTTTCGCAAATTGCAGGCCAAATACCTGCCGGTGCGCTGAGCACTCACTCACCCGATGGGCAGCGGTTCGCTGCCCATTTTATTGATGAAAGATGCAATAGAGGTGGCTAGCTATTCCCGCCACAAGCAGTCAAACTGGGCTACATAGTTGATTGTGAAGGATCTTTCCCGTGCGGACATGGCACTTACCTCATCTGCTACTGCTCTTGTGGGCCACCTTCGCGCAGGCCGATCCGGGCAAGCTCGAGTATCTGAGCGAAATCTCTCCCCCGTTTAATTTCAGCGACCAACAAGGGATGCCAACCGGATTGTCGGTAGAGCTGATGCAGCTTATCTGGAAAGCGCGCGGCGTGTCGCCCCAGCCAATCCGCATTCTGCCCTGGGCCCGAGGCTACAACCTGCTGCAACAAAAACCCAATGTGGTGCTGTTTGCCACCGCCCGCACCCCGCAGCGGGAAGCACTCTTCAAGTGGGCCTGCCCCATCGATCACTCGGAGTTTGTGCTGCTGGGGCGCAAGGCGGACAACATCACCCTCGCCTCGGAGGCCGAGATCAGCCGCTACAAGGTCGGCGTAGTGCGCTCCACCGTCTCCAAACAGCTGCTGCTCGAGCGCGGTATCGATGAGCGCCAGCTGATGCTGGCCAACCGCCTCACCCAGGCGGCCAAGATGCTCACCTCAGGTCGCGCCGATCTGTTTGCGACCAACAAGCTGGCGGGCTATCAAACTCTGCAGCAGCTCGGCTTCAAGCCGGATGACTTTCATGTCGCCTTCGTGCTGGATGCCAGACCGCTCTGCTACGCCTTCAGCCGTCAGGTGCCCGACAGCGAGGTCGCCCTCTTTCAGCAGGCGCTGACCCACGTCGTCGCCTCGGCGGATTTCTCGGCCCTGCAAGCCAAATACCTGCCGCTGCGCTAACGCCCTGATCGCCGCCGACATAGGGCGCAAGATGGCGGCATGCGCCCGCGCTTTTTTGCCAAACATGCTCCGTCGCCTTGGCGAAATCAGCCAGCTTGGTCACACTTGAGCAGATATTCCCTTGCTCAGGATGGCAAAAATGAAACCATGGATTGGATTGGCCGGGGCGCTGCTGGCCACCCTCGCACAGGCGAGTCCTGAGCTTGGCAAACTGCACTACATCACCGAAGAGTACAAACCCTACAACTACGCCGATGCCAGCGGCGCCCCCACCGGCCTCGCAGTCGAGTTGCTGCAACTGGTGTGGAAAAAGACCAATACCCCGGCGCAACCCATCACCATCATGCCGTGGGCGCGCGGCTACTACCTGCTGACCCAAAAGCCCAATGCGGTGCTCTTCTCCACCGCCCGCACCCAGGCGCGGGATCCCCTGTTCAAGTGGGCCTGCCCCATCGGGTATGCCGAGATCGTGCTGGTGGGGCTGGCCGATCGCAATATCACCATCACCAAGCTCGACGATGCCAAGGCGTTCAATATCGGGGCGGTGCGAGCCGATGTGGGGGAGCAACTGCTGCTCAACAACGGCTTTGACGAGACCAAGCTGATGGCCGCCAACCGGCTGGCACAGGCGCTGAAGATGCTCACCTCAGGCCGGGTCGATCTGGTCTCCACCAACAAGACCACCATGGAGCAGCTGATCGTCGAACAAAAACTCGATCCCGCCCGCTTCAAGGAGCAGTGGGTACTGAGCTCGGAGCAGTTCTGCTTCGCCTTCAGCCATCCGGTGAGCGACGAGCTGGTCAAGGAGTTCCAGACCGGCTTGACCCAGGTGCTGGCGAGCAGCGAATACCCGCTGCTGCACAGCAAATACTTCCCAACCCCCGCCGCCAAATAGCGGCATCGAGCGCCAACAACAAGGGGCCCACAGCGGGCCCCTTCACTTTTTACTGTTTGCGCTCCCCTCTTTTTACCGTTTGCACGCCTCTCGCGGCGTCACCCCACCGCCCCGCCACGACCAAACCCCGGCAACCAACAACTAATCGCTAATTAATAAAAGTTTGTGCCAGCGCAAAAAATCACTCTTTTCTGATAGTTAGCCAATCAAAACCATAGATAAGACCATTCTGGCTCCGTAATATGGCGACGGGCGTCTGTTGACCCCTTTCCGAGATCAATGGTCAACGGCGCAATCTGGTAGCGACAGTCAGGGGCGGTAGCGACTTTAGCGTAGGGTCGATTAGCGAAGCGTAATCGTCCGCGGTAACCGTCCCCTCTCCCCTTGCGGGAGAGGGCTAGGGTGAGGGGTCGGTAACGTCATTGCATAGCGGAATATCGCCCCCCTAATTGGCATGGCTTCGCCATGCAGGACACGAGGACTCCGTCCTCGACGGGGTTTCGCCGCCGCTGCGCGGCTTGGCGAGTGACTTTGGAAAGACCTGCTCTCTTTGGCAAATAACACCAAAAGTCTTATCCCCCCCATTTATCAGGGGATCAACTTATATTGAAGACCAGCGAGTAAGAATTTATTCGTGATACAAACACATTTATAGAATACCTCACAAATCCAATTAACCACACAATTCAACCTAAATATATACTATTATATTTTGATAGGGGCTAATATGTATCTGAAAGAACTGAAAATAATAAACTTTAGAAAATTTGATAAAGTTGGCAGCAGTATATATTTTGTAAAAAACAATCCTATCACCAACAATGAAAATAGCGAAGAAAGCCCGAGCATTGCCCACTCAACAACTTTAATAATAGGTAAAAACAATTCAGGGAAGACAACAATATCATCATGTCTCAATAAAATATTAAGTGAATCAAGATTATCAGGAAATGACTTTAATTACTCGCACATCAGTGATGTTCTTTTATCTTATAAGGAAAACCAAGATTTATCTCCGCCCTTAACCCCCTATATGAAATTTACCCTTTTAATAAGTTTAAGTGAAGAGTCAGAATCAGAGTGCCTATATAATTTCAAAAATATATTAGATATAAAATCAATAGAGTCAGGAACGTTAGACTTTGAGGTATCGATTAACTATAAAATTAAAGATGAACAGTTTTTTAGTGATCAGATCAGACTGCTTATATCTAAATACAAAGATGAAGACACTTTATTTAGAGAAACCCTGGCTTTATTATCAAATACAGATTTCAAGAAAGAAATCCGTAATTCATCAGGAATGATATTATCTAACAGTGAATTCTCAATACGAAATGCATTGGAACTAAAACTGATAAATTCAAATTTCAGGGATGAAAAAACAGATCTATCCAACATTTTCAATAAAATCATTAAATATAAAATAAAAAAGCAAAGTGAACTCAACTCACGTTCTGATGAACCTAACCAAGATAATAATATTGACAGAAGCATAATAGATATAAACAACCTTGTTAAAGAAAATATAAGCACTCCACATAGTACATTTGTTAACAAGGTCTTACATGGAATTATAGACAATGGAAACTTAGCTGTAAATTTACAACCGGAGCTGACTTTAGACTCTATCCTAAAAAACATAATCACGTATGAATATAAAGATAGAAACCATTACATTCCAGAAAGTCAATTTGGCTTAGGATATTCAAACCTGATAAAAATCATTGGCGAAGTGATAGACTTCATAGAGAAATACGAAGAAGATCAACACAGTGGAAAAGTTAACCTTATTTTTATTGAAGAACCTGAATGTTTTATGCACCCCCAAATGCAAGAACTATTCATAAAAAACATTGATGATGCTATTAGTGCTATTTTAGAGAGCCAAGAAAAATCAATTAATTTACAATTAATAATAACTACACACTCACCACATATTTTGAACAGTAAGATACAGCACAGCGGTTCATTTAATAATATCAACTACATAAAAAACACATCCAGTAATAGTTGTATTATAAAGCCTTTAAGAGATAGTGTCATAACATTAAAAAACACCAGTACCATAGAATCGCCTGAAAATATTTTCCTGAATGAAGATGAGTTTCATTTTCTAAAAAAACATTTAAAGTCAAAATGTGCTGATTTATTTTACGCTGATGCAATAATAATGACAGAGGGTATAACAGAGGAAACTTTGCTTCATCACTACATTGATAATGACCCTATCCTTTCTAAAAAATGCATTTCTATTTTTAATATCAACGGTGCTTTCGCTCATATATATAAACCATTGATTAATTTTTTAGAAATCCCCTGTCTAACGATCACAGACATAGACATACAAAGAGATGATGGAGATAAGGATCAAGTAGTAAGCCTAGAAAAAAGAAAGACAACAAATGCTGTGTTGATCAAATATCTTCCCAAGGACGGCATAATTGAAGAGTTATTTTTAAATAATATGCTAACTCCAATTAAAGAAGATATGTTTTATCTCGCATATCAAAATGAAGCTATTAATGGATTTTATCCCACTAGCTTCGAAGAGGCGATCATCTTAACCAACTATCAAAATTCTATAGTACAAGAAACTCTATCAAAGATATTTCCTCAAGTGTCAAAGCAGTTTTCTGTAGACAAAGAAGAACTCAAAAACAAATCATATGAATGGCAATATCGACTTTCAAAAAATAAAAGTGAGTTTGCAAACACTTTACTATTTAAAATGACAAACCAAAAAGATTTAAAGTTACTACCTATCCTACCTAATTATGTGACCAGTGGTTTATCATGGTTAACATCTCAACTAACTGCATGAAGGTCATGAAAAATGAACAACCTAAAAGAGAATAGTGATCTTCTTACCACAGAAAAAGAAATATTTTATAAATTAAGATCTACGTTAGATAGCAAGGCTAGTTTCATCTTTAAAGCTGGAGCTGGTTCAGGGAAAACCTATTCTTTAATTCAGTGTCTACAACATCTTATTGCTTACCATAGTCATATGGCTATAGTAAATAATCAGAAGTTTGTATGTATAACTTATACAAACGCTGCTGCAAATGAAATCAAAGAACGACTTGGTAACTATTCTGAACTCTGCCACATATCGACAATACATGATTTCCTTTGGGAAACCATAAAATCACAACAAAATGCATTAATAGACATACATAAAGAAAAAATAGAATCAGAGATATCAACTCTCAACTCAAAACTCAAAGAAAACAATTTATTGGATTGGATTTTATCTGGGAGTAATCACGGCGATGATTTACGGTCATTTTCACTCAATGATAAAAATAGTAACCGGTTAAAGAAACTCTCAAGGGCCAATGAAATAATAGCTGAGTTTTCAGATGAACTTAAATCTATCGGATATACATTAAATAAAAATACAGGAAGATTCAAAGAATCCTTTAAGATATTAAGATTGATAGAGAAACTAAAACAGGCAAAGCATAAAATTGAACAAGGAGAGATAAATAAAATACAATACACACCGGATATTAATATAGATATCTTGTACAAAATGTATTTTAGCCATGATACTCTTTTAGAATATACACATAAATTATTTAGCAAATATGTTGTACTAAAAGAGATATTTATAGCGAGCCACCCTTTCGTTCTTATAGATGAGTTTCAAGACACTCATGAACTTGTGATAAAAACATTTAATCTACTTCAAGATCATTCAAAATCTAAAGGCTATAATTTTACTGTAGGGTATTTTGGTGACGAGGCTCAAACAATATATGCTGATGGCGTCGGTGATAAGATATATTCTGTTCATAAAGATCTTATTGAAATTAATAAAAACATAAATAGACGCTCCCTCAATGAAATAATCAAGGTTATAAATTTAATTAGACGTTCTGAGCCTCAGCAATCTATTTATAACAGTGCCGATGGTGGGCACGTGTCCGCTTACAAAATTACCAACAATCTAAGTTTATCAATAGAGAATATAATTCTGCGATTTTGCAGTGAAGTAATTAAAGATCGCCCTGTAGATTTTTTAGTTTTAAAAAATGACTCTTTAGCAGAGCTCTCAGGATTTAAAGATCTCTACGACTCTTTCAAGAATTTTTTCCGCCATGATGAAGTAGCTCAAAAAACTATAAGCACAGATCCAAGAAGACTTCACTGGTGTATACGTGACATCGCCAATTTAATTTCTCCATCGAGAATATTAGAACAGAGTGATGAATCATGCCCTATCAATTCGATTCTTCCCTCTAGCAGAGAAAATGTTACGATAAAGGAATCTCGAGAGTATATATCGCGATTGAGAGAACTAGCCTTAGTTAGACACAGAAATCTTGGCGAATACATACAGCATTTAAACAAAATAATAACTGAACACCCTAACGATATAATAAGTGACCTTATTATTCAATCCAAACCACGTAATCTACAAGAACTAACTATAAGTTCACTACATGACTACATATATAATAGCCTCCCTGAAAATTTAAGTTGGGATGAAGAAACAAGAATAGAATTTATAGAAAGAATCATCAACACTGATTTTCAGCAGTTTTCAAAATGGCATGAGTATATTACAGCATCAATTAAATCATCAGTAAGATATCATACATGTCATGGTTCAAAAGGTCTTGAATATGACAACGTCGTTGTCGTCATTGAAAACTCATTTAATAGAGATCCTCAATATTTTGAACGATACTTTTTAACTCCTGAAGAGTATATCGGTCAGAGAAACTTATTATACGTATCATGTTCCAGAGCGATTAAAAATCTTTATGTACTGTTTGCAGATGATATATCTACATATCAGGATGAATCGGAGAAAATATTCGGAAAAACTATCGACTTCATCATTCAATGAAAAAAACCGCAGCCCAAGGGCTGCGGTTTTTTATTGGCTCAACCTGTTGGCACCAGACGCCAACAAGGCCAACCGTCCTTACGCACGGCGCCAGCTGGTTTTGCCGGCGCTGTCTTCCAGCACGATCCCCATCTCGGTGAGACGGTTGCGGGCGGCATCGGCAGCAGCCCAGTTCTTGTCGGCACGGGCCTGATTGCGCTCGGCGATCAGGCGCTCGATTTCGGCAACCTCTTCATCCGCTTCGTCACCCTTCAAGAAAGCCTCGGGGTCTTGCTGCAGGATGCCGAGCACGGCGCCCAGCTCGCGCAGACGGGCGCCCAGTGCGGCGGCAACGGCCATGTCTTCACCCTTCTGGCGGTTGATCTCGCGCACCAGATCGAACAGGGCGGAGTAGGCTTCCGGGGTGTTGAAGTCGTCGTCCATCGCTTCCTTGAAGCGCGCCACCTGCTCGTCGCCACCGGCAGCAGCAGCTACCGGCAGATCGCGCAGGGCGGTGTACATGCGCTCCAGCGCGGCACGGGCTTGCTTGAGGTTATCTTCCGAGTAGTTGAGCTGGCTGCGGTAGTGGCCAGACATCAGGAAGTAACGGACGGTTTCGGCGTCGTAGTGGGCCAGCACGTCGCGGATGGTGAAGAAGTTGCCAAGGGATTTGGACATCTTCTCTTTATCCACCATCACCATGCCGCTGTGCATCCAGGTGTTGACGTAGTCGCCACCGTGGGCGCAGCAGGACTGGGCGATCTCGTTCTCGTGGTGCGGGAACTGCAGATCGGAGCCACCGCCGTGGATGTCGAAGTGGTTGCCAAGGTGCTTGGAGTTCATGGCGGAGCACTCGATGTGCCAGCCAGGACGGCCCGGGCCCCAGGGGCTTTCCCAGGTTGGCTCGCCGGGCTTGGACATCTTCCACAGCACGAAGTCGAGCGGGTTGCGCTTGGCATCGACCACGTCAACGCGGGCACCGGCTTGCAGCTGCTCCAGATCCTGGCCGGAGAGCTTGCCGTAGTCGGCGTAGGATTCGACGATAAACATCACATCGCCGTTATCCGCCACGTAGGCGTGCTCTTTTTCCAGCAGGGATTGCACCAGCTCGATGATCTCTTCGATGTGCTGGGTGGCGCGCGGTTCGATATCCGGGCGCACCATGCCGAGAGCGTCGAAGTCGGCGTGCATGTCGCCGATCAGACGTTCGGTCAGCTCGTCGCAGGTCACTTGGGTCTCGGCGGCACGTTTGATGATCTTGTCATCCACGTCGGTGATGTTGCGCACGTAGGTGAGGTCGTAACCTGCGTAACGCAGATAGCGAGCCACCACATCAAAGGCGACGAAGGTGCGGCCGTGGCCGATATGACAGTGATCGTAGATGGTGACACCACACACATACATGCCCACCTTGCCCGGGTGGATAGGTTTGAATTCTTCTTTTTGACGAGTGAGTGTGTTGTATATCTTCAGCATCTTCTAACCACTGCCTGTGAGTAAAATGGTTGGTCATAATACCCCGTTCAGGGGCAGAAAACGAGGCAGAAAACGTGGCCAATCCCGCCTGCCAGCACGGTTACGGCGCCAGAGAGACTATGCCGCCAGCCCCTGATGGGCTAGAATTGCCACCACTTTATGCCATACACCTGCGGGCACTTCGTCGTCCGCATCAAATGAAAGGACATATCATGGTCACTCTGCACACCAATCACGGCGACATCACCCTCACCCTGAACGCTGAAAAAGCCCCGGAAACCGTGGCCAACTTCCTGCAATACTGCCGTGACGGTCACTACGACAACACCATTTTCCACCGCGTCATCGACGGCTTCATGATCCAGGGCGGCGGCTATGCCCCGGGCTTTGAAGAGAAAGACACCCGCGCCCCCATCAAGAACGAAGCGGCCAACGGCCTGTCCAACAAGATCGGCACCATCGCCATGGCCCGCACCATGGAGCCGCACTCTGCCAGCGCCCAGTTCTTCATCAACGTGAACAACAACGACTTCCTCGACTTCAAATCCGCCACCACCCAGGGCTTCGGCTACTGCGTATTCGGTGAAGTGACCGCCGGCATGGACGTGGTCAACAAGATCAAGGGCGTCAAGACCGGCAACTACGGCCGTATCCACCAGGACGTGCCGGTAGAAGACGTAGTGATCACCAAGGTGACCCTTGCTGACTGATCTCTGCCGACTCGGCACTGACAAAACTGCGGCCCCGGCCGCAGTTTTTCCATCTGCCTCCCCCACTGCCAGCCCAAACTGGCGCCGCCTCGACTATCTGGCCCACGGCAACCCACGCCAGCGCTCGGCCCATGCCCTGCTCACCGCCGGTGTGTGGGATGAGCTGGCCGCGCAGTGCAGCGATATGGCGCTGGTGAGCACGCTCGCCATCGGCCTCGATCGGCCCGGCAGCGATCTCGATATCCTCTGCCAGCATCCAGATCCCGCCGAGTTTGCCGCTATTTTTGCAGAGCAAGGCTGGCAGGCGAGCGCCAAGGGCGACAATATCTGGTTGCTGGAGCGCATCTTTGCCTGCCTCGACCAGCACAGTGTCGATAGCAGTTGCGACAAGAGCGAGGCCAGCTGGCCAGTGGAGCTGTACGTCACCGCCGCCCCCATCGAGACGCTGAATGGCTGGCGCCACCTCACCCTGATGGCCGCGTTGCTCGAGCGGTTTGGTGATGCCTTCTACCGCGAAGTGCTGCGCCTGCGCCTTGAAGAGGGATTGAAAGGGGAAGCGGCCATGTGCCGGTTGCTGGGTCTGGCGGGCGATCCTTACGCCACGCTGCTGACGCTGGAGGGACGCAATCTGGCCGAGCTGTCATGGCAACCGCCATCCCGTGACGATATCCATACCGCAACTGGCGCGATGGCGCCCGCAGCGCACTATTCGTCCCCTGTTGTGTCTACTACCTCTGCCACCCCTGTTTGCCCTGTTTCGACCGAGAGCCCGACCCCCCACATCATGAGCACACTCTTTATCAGTGACATTCACCTCTCTGCCCAGCGGCCCGATATGACCGCGGCACTGGTGCGCTTTCTCGAGCACGACGCCCCCGGCGCCGATGCCCTCTATGTGCTGGGGGATCTCTTCGAATTCTGGATTGGCGATGATGACCCCAATCCGCTTCATCAACAGATGGCCGACGCCTTCTTGGCCCTGAGCCAGCAGAACGTGCCCATCTACTTTATCCACGGCAACCGTGACTTTCTGCTGGGGCAGCAGTTTGCCAAGCGCGCGGGGATGACATTGCTGGGTGACCCTTGCGTGATCGACCTCTATGGGGAGCGGGTGGTGCTGAGCCACGGCGATCTGCTCTGCACCCTGGATGAGGGGTATCAGAAGTTTCGCCGCATCACCCAGCTCAAATGGCTGCGCTGGCTCTTTTTGCGACTGCCGCTCGCCCGCCGTCAGGCCATCGCCTGCAAGATGCGCGGCCAAAGCCAGATGGAAAATGCCCACAAGAGCCAGATCATCATGGATGTGACGCCCGCGGCGGTTGACGACACCCTGCGCGCCCACGACTGCCGAATGATGATCCACGGCCACACCCACAGACCCGCCATCCACAACTTCACCCTCGATGGCCACCCCGCCCGCCGCATCGTGCTGGGAGACTGGTTCGAGCAAGGCTCGGTGCTGGTCTGCCGCCCTGGCGAACAGCGGCTGGAAATGCGGGCGCTGGCAACGATCGGCCCCGCCGCTCACCCATCCGTCTGACATCCCCCCTGTGCGGGTTGCAGGCAAAACCTGCGGCCCAGCATCCCCTGTTAACCCGGTGAAGCGACTCATTACGGTGAGCTCAGGCTGGTATGGCCTGTGCTGATGGGGTGCTCGCCCCATCCCTATCGGTTCTGCTGCGCCAGCAACACCAAATACGGCAAAAGCCGGCCAAAAAAACATCCAAGATGCTGAAAATAAAGCAAAATGACCATTCAATCATCGTTGAAATAAGCAAGACAGCTCATTAGACTACCGACTCCCCTACCCGTCGTAACACAAGGAACGTATCAAACAATGAAAAAGACGGTTCTCGCCCCTTTACTGGCGCTGTTGATTACAGGCTGTGGCGGCGGTGATGGCGAACAGGAAGAGACCCCTATCCGCCCCCCTGTCACCCCCAACTATTTCGAGGCATCCAGCCAGAGCAGCGTGGGCGGACAGTTGAACCCCACTAGCCTGCGGTTGGCGGCGGGAGAACAGGGGCGCTTCTCGGTACAGGCTGACAGCGGTTACCTCCTGACCGAGATAAGCGGATGTGATGGCACCCTGGACGGCCTCACCTATACCACTGGCCCCATGAGCAGCGATTGCCAGATCTCGGCCAGCTTCACGCAGGAGAGTGCCGCCGTCTATTTCAACGCCACCACCCACGCTTCTCAGGGGGGCGCACTCAGCCCCGACGCCCTGCGTCTGAACGCCGGTGAACAGGGCCGTTTCACCGTGCAGCCCGAGAGTGGCTTCGTGCTGGCGCAGATCGCAGGATGTGAGGGCACACTGACGGGTAATACCTACACCACAGCCCCCATGCGCGCCGATTGTCAGATCTCGGCCCGCTTTATCAGCGATGCCGCCAATGCGATTGCCCGGGAAGATCATACCCTTGCCAGCGAGCAATCTCTGATCGCCCATGCCCGTGCGGCGATTGCCGACAGTGAGGCGCACCGCACCGAGCTGGTTCGCAGCCTCTATCAGGGAATGGCACAGATCAGCTGGAACCCGAGCCACGACTCCATCACCTTTTCCAGCTTCCAGCCGGAGAGCACGGTGACCCTGCTCCCCTCCAACATCAATGGCAAGGGGGAGAGCGAGATCCGGGGTCTGGTGATGGTCTCCGAGCAAGCCGATTACCGTCAGGCCGCCATGGGGGCGAACCTGTTTTCCGTTGACCGCACAGCGCAGAGCGAGGTGCTGCTCAAGGGGCTGATTGGCTGGCTGACCCGGGGCAAGGATAGCGATGGCCTGCGCATCCTCACCGCCCAGATGCCCAGCCGCGCCGATAGCGTCTATTTTCCCCATAACGAAGGCGTGCGGGACTGGCTCAAGGCGATCTATCCCGACAAGCACAGCATCAACCCGGCCAATACCTGCGATTATCAGGCGCTGAGCGACTGTATCGACACCATGGCGCCGGAGCTTATCGTGATCAGCGATATCGACCGCCAGGGGCTGGGGTATAAGGGGATCGCAGAGGCGATCGCCAAGGCCAAAGCGGCCGGGATCCCGCTGCTGCTCTCCAACTATCGGCGCGATGCCAGCCCGCTGCTAAGCCCCCTCTATCTCGATATGGGGCTGGTCACCTGGGGTAACTACTGGTCAAAACTCAGAGCCAGCGATCTGGCAGTGAACACCATCATGGCACCCGACGCCCAGCTGATGGCGGTCGATACCCTGCTTGGCAACCTTCTGGATCGCAACTTCACTACCCAGTGGCTCGATAGCTGCGGCGGCAACTTTATCAATTGCGGTGGCTCGGAGAGCTTCAACCAGCAGTTCAAGCTGGGTGCCGACTGGCTGAGAAATGCGGCCATCACCCTCGACAAGGCCGGGATCAGTCCCTTTGCCCGTGACGGCGTGACACTGTTGCCCGCCACCCTGCTGCTGGCCGACAAATACCGTGCCGCCATCGACTACCCCATCGCCTGGGATGAGCATCAATCCTGGCAGCAGGCGATGTTTGCCGACTGGCTGGTGAGCTATGCCCGCACTCGTACCCCGGCCCAACCCGATCTGGGGGAGTACGTCACCGATCGCAGCAAGGTAGTGAAGGGACAAGCGACTCACTATGCCTATCCCGCAACGCTCACCGACAGTCGGCGCATTGCGGTTCCCTACAGCGGGCAGTGGACCACCACCGGCTGGTATGCCCTGCCGGGACAAACCATCACCCTGAGACGCACCGATAACGCCGATGTGTCCGCTACCGTCCGACTCAACTACCACAGGCCCAACACCAATCGCGCCTATGAGCAGAAGATCTATCGAGCCCCGCTGGAGCTGACCACCGGACGACTGATCTTGGCCAAGGGGGGCAGCATCACCTTCACCTCTCCTTATGGCGGCCCTATCTATCTCTATCTGGAAGGGGGGACAGCATCGCTGGCCGTCCAGGTGAGCGCCACGGGCGTCACCCGTCATCCGGCCATCATGGATTTCAGTGATGAGCAGCAGATACGCGAGTTCAACGAGCGGCTGGAACAAACCGAGCTGCCCCATATCGATCTGCGGGCCGATGGCGCCGAACAGCATCTGCGCCGGGATCGCTTCACCAAGGCGGTGGGTGGCGTCATCCCCGACACCAATGCCCTGCTCGACAGCATCGCCCGGGATCACATCAATGGCGTCTACACCCTGGCGGGCCTGAAAATTCAGGGCAAGGGGCTCGATGAGTCGCTGCCGGCAGATGTGAAAAACGCCTGCGTGGCACTGCTGGGGGAGGGTTGTCTCGATAAGTCGATTCATACCCGCACCATCATCCAGCATGCCAACTATGACCAGAATGCCCATTGCGGCAGCGGTTGCAGTGGCAACCCGTGGGACTCTTCCGGCAGCATCAGCCCGACCGGCTGGCTCGACAATCACGAACTGGGCCACAACCTGCAGACCAACCGGTTGAACGTGCAGTACGCTGCGGCAGGCGATGCCGACAACTGGAGTGGCTATGGCAGCCGGGCGGGGGAAAACTCCAACAACATCTTCCCTTATGTGGTGAAGTGGCGCGCACATTATCTGAGGGATGGCAACACGGCTCCCATCAAGGATGGGCACATGAATCACAAGGATCTCTTCTATGTGTTCATGTCTGATGCGGCGCAGGTACGGGACAGGAGTGGCAACCGCGTCGTGCTCGGGGCCAACTGCCAGGTGCTCGATACCGGCGAGAGTCGCTACGAAGCCCCCTGGAAGAGCAATGCCTACGCCGTCCACAACGGCTATCGCATGGCGTTTTATATCCAGATGGCATTACGCGCTCACGGTATGATCCTGACTGATGGCACCCGTCTGAACGATGGCTTCACTATCTTCACCCTGCTCTATCAGCATTCACGGATCTTCGGCGCGGCAGCCGACAGTGAAGCGCAGTGGAATGCCAACAAGGATAGGCTCGGCTTTAGCCTGTTCCCCTACTCGGGGCATGCGGTCTATGGCGGCAAACGGGTGCGCGACATACCGGGCAATGACTTTATGCTGGTTGCACTCAGTCGGCTCACCGGTTGGGACTGGCGCAATCACTTCGATCTGCTTGGCCTGCGTTACTCCAGCCTCGCGGTCGCTCAGGTGCAGGCCAACCAGCGTTATGGCAGCCTGCCGATGGGGATGTATGTGCTGGAGGATGACCTGCCCCCTGCCAACATGAGCGAAGGCGTCACATTCCTGCCGCTCTCTGAAAGCGATGGAACCACCCTCTGGCCCCGCAACAGCGGCTCGCCAAGCGCCTGCCCAACACCCTGAATCCGGTCATCACGATAACCACAACAAGCGCCCGGTAGGGCGCTTGTTGTTTATCCGGCCTCTGGCCCCGTTGTTGATGATGTGAAGAGGGTGGAATAAGTGGTGATCGCTCACAGATCAGCAAAGCAAACCTGCACTCCTCCTTCCGTCCCCGGGTTGTGTGAACCCCGTCACCTTGCCCCTTGCCAATTGAGAGGATGATGGCGCTCAGGCAGAAATGTCTTTCTCGCCAGCTATTTCAACAAGTTGAGGTTTATATGCCTGACAGCAATGCGGTCGCTCACCCGTTCGATGCCAAGAAGATCAATGTCAACGATCCCTATGAGATGAAGCAGTGGGTCAAAATGTTCGAGTGCACCGAAGTCCAGCTCAAACGGGCGGTCAAAGCAGTCGGCACCTCAGGCAAGGCGATCCGAAAACACCTCAAAAAGTGAGGGCACAACCCCGTCACAGACCAAGCCCAGCTCGCGGGGCTTTTCTCATCTTGACCTTTACGTGAGCCATCCCCGCCCCTGGTTGGCGGCGCACATACCGCCATTCAACCGCTCATAACCGGACTGTGCAGCCCGACCTAGCGCCGGCCGCCGTCCGACAGCTTGTGACCAGCCAGCACCGTCTGGCCCTTCGCATCCCGGCATCCCTGCCTATAATGCGGGCTCAAACACACAGAGAGGATTAATCCATGGGCTTTATCACCTGGATCGTATTGGGACTGTTGGTGGGTATTCTGGCGAAGTGGATCATGCCGGGTCGCGACGGTGGTGGCTTCTTTATGACTGCCCTGCTGGGGATTGTCGGTGCCATGGTTGGCGGCTATGTGGGTACCCTGCTGGGGCTGGGCTCGGTGACCGGTTTCAATATCCCGAGCATCGCGCTGGCGACCGTGGGCGCCCTTATCGTCCTGTTTGTCTTCAACAAGATCCGCAGCTGACCCCCAACGCCATCTATGTGTAGATAAACAGGGCACCGCGAGGTGCCCTCTCTTTTTTTATCGCCCTCACGATGTTGCCAGCGGCAAGATCAGCCTCACCAGCAAGCCCCCCAGCTGGGTGGCCGGCAGCAACAGCACTTCGCCGTGGTGGTAGTGGGCGATATCGCGCACCAGCGCCAGACCAAGCCCCGCTCCCGGCTGTTCGCTCCCCTGCTCGAGGCGCTGGAACGGCTGCCAGACTCGCTCCGCCAGCTCGGGGGCGATGCCGGGGCCGCTATCCTCTACCTCCAGCCAGACCTGCCCGTTGCTTCGCACCACCCGCGCCGTCACGGTGCCGTGGGGCGGGGTGTATTTGATGGCGTTGTCGAGCAGGTTGGCACAAAGCTCCCCGAGCAGCAGCGGCTCCCCCGCCACCATGATGGCGGACTCCTCCCCCTCGTACCCGAGATCGATCCCCTTGCTCCGCGCCTGCGCCAACCGTGACAGACAGGCCTGCTGCACCAGCGCCGTCAACTCGATGGGCTCCCGCTGGCGCAGCCCGGAGCACTCGTCCGATTTCAGTCGCGCCAGCAGCAGGAGCCGCTCGGTCAGGGCGATGGTGTGATCGAGCCGCACGGCCATGGCATCGAGACTTTCGCTCATCAGGGCCGGATCGCCACTGCCGCGCGCCACCTCAACTTGGGTTTTCAAAATGGTGAGCGGCGTGCGCAGCTGATGGGCGGCATCGGCGCTAAAGCGCTCCTGCCGGGCCACCAGCTGGCGCAATCGGGCCAGCTGGCGGTTGAACGCCTGCACCAGCGGCCGGGTCTCCTGCCAGGGGAGCAGGTCGGGCAAGGGGGCAAGATTAGCGGCATCGCGGCGCAGGATCTCCCGCGACAGGCGCCGCATCGGAGTGAGCAGCCGTTTGAGCAACAGATAAGCGAGCAGCAGGGTGAGCACCACCAGCGCCCCCTGGGTCAGCAGGGCCGACCAGAGCAACTGCTCCGCCAGCTGCTGGCGACCGAGCAGGGTTTCCGCCACCGTGATGCGGGCCATGCCGTTGACGCCCCCCTCGCCTACCGGTTGCAGCAGCATCACGGCGCGGATCGGCGCCTCCTGATAAAGCCCGTCATAGAAGTAGGCAAGCGCCGGATAGCGGTCGGTCAGGGGCGTACCGTCAGGCATGGGGGGCAAGTCGTCAAAGCCGGAGATGACCCTATCGTCGATACCGCGCACCTGATAGAAGAGGCGATCGCGCATGTTGCGCTCGAAGCTGTCGAGCACCACATAGGGCACATCCACCCTGAGGCTGCCTTCGGCTGCCGTCAGCCGCTCGGCAACAGTACGGGCCGAGGCGAGCAGAGTGCGATCATAGGCCGAGGTGGCCGCCGCCAACGCGCCGTAGTAGCTGTACCAGGCCGAGGCAGCCCAAAGGATCAGCAAGGGGCCCCCCAGAAACAGCAGCAGTTGATGGAGCAGGGAGCGGCTAATGGGAGGCCTCCGGCGCCGCTTCCAGCAGATAGCCGAGACCGCGCAGGGTGGTGATCACCACCCCGCTGCCCACCAGCTTTTTGCGCAGCCGGTGGATATAGAGATCGATGCTGTCGAGCCCTACCTCGTCATCGAGGTTGAACACCTGCTCGAACAGCTGCCCTTTGGCGACCGGCCGCCCATGGCGATACATCAGCGCTGTCAGCAGCGCCAGTTCGCGCGGAGTCAGGGCAAGGCGGGCATCGGCCAGCAGAAAATAGCCGTCGGGGTGCAGGGTCAGGCGCCCCAGCCGCAGCTCGGCACCACCGCTTTCGCTGCGCCGCAGCAGGGCTCGCAGCCGGGCATCCAGCTCCCCCAGATCGAACGGCTTGGCCAGATAGTCATCGGCTCCGGCATTGAGACCGCAGATCCGCTCCTCCACCGCGCCGCGGGCGGTGAGCAGCAGCACCGGCACCCCCTGCCCCCGACTTCGCAACCGGCCGAGTACCGCCAGCCCGTCGAGCTTGGGCATCTCGATATCGAGCACCGCCAGCGCGTACTGTTCGTGGCGCAGCAGGTGGTCAGCCTGAGCTCCGTCAGCCACCCAATCCACCGCGAAACCGGCGCTGGTGAGTGCCCGCGACAGCCAATGAGCCAGTTCGTGATTATCTTCTGCCAACAGCAAGCGCATCCCTCTCCCCTTGTTCCTAACCGCAGCATTCAGCCGCACTGCTTCAACTGCATCCCTTCATCACTGCTATTGCGGGAGAAGGTGCGATCAGGGTCACACTCCCGGCTCTTGGTCAGCGATTGAAAGGTGAATGAAAGGTTGTTGTTTTAACAATTTCGCATCACTTCGTCTATCGACGGAGTCACACCCAGGAAAAACAACGACAAGATGGAGCACACAACCATGAAGCAACGCACACGTCATGCCCTCGCCCTGCTGACCCTGCTCGGCGCCCTGCCACTGCAGGCGGCCGAAAGTGCCGCGACCCCGAGCCGTACCGAATGCATCGCACCGGCCAAACCGGGCGGTGGTTTCGATCTCACCTGCAAGCTGCTGCAGGTGAGCCTGCAGGAGACCGGCACCATCGACAAGCCGATGCGGGTCACCTATATGCCGGGCGGGGTCGGCGCCGTGGCCTACAACGCCATCGTGGCCCAGCGCCCCGCCGAGGCGGGGACTGTGGTCGCCTTCTCCGGTGGCTCCCTGCTCAACCTCTCACAGGGGAAATTTGGCCGTTACGGGGTGGACGATGTGCGCTGGCTGGCGGCGGTGGGCACCGATTACGGCATGATTGCGGTGCGCCACGATGCCCCCTATCAGAACCTCAAGGAGCTGGTGAGCGCCATGGAGCGCGATCCCAACAGCGTGGTGATCGGCGCGGGTGCCTCCATCGGCAGTCAGGACTGGATGAAGACGGCGCTGCTGGCCAAACAGGCCGGGGTTGACCCGCACAAGATGCGCTACGTCGCCTTTGAAGGGGGCGGCGAGCCGGTCACCGCGCTGCTGGGCAACCATGTGCAGGCGGTCTCCGGCGATCTGAGCGAGATGGTGCCCTATATCGGCGGCGACAAACTGCGGGTGCTGGCGGTGTTCTCTGCCGAACGGCTGCCCGGCAAGCTGTCCACCATCCCCACCGCCAAGGAGCAGGGTTATGACCTGGTGTGGCCGGTGATCCGCGGCTTCTATGTCGGCCCCAAGGTGAGCGACAGCGAATACCAGTGGTGGAAGCAGACCTTCGATCAGCTGGTGAAGACCGACACCTTCAAGGCGCAGCGGGATCTGCGCGGCCTGTTCGAGTTTGACCTCACCGGCGAGGCCCTCGACAGCTACGTCAAGGAGCAGGTAGCGCAATATCGCGAGCAGGCCAAAGCCTTCGGTCTGGCCAAATAGGAGCCGCAGCCATGAGCGATCGCATCTTCGCCGCTATCTGGCTGCTGCTCTGTCTGGCAGGCGCCGCTATCGCCTGGCAGATCCAGAGCGAATACAGCTATGAGCCGCTGGGGCCACGCCCCTTCCCGCTCGGAATCATCGGCCTGATGGCGCTCTGCGCCCTGTTGCTGCTGCGCCGCCAGCCGGACACCGTCAGCTGGCCGCCGCTGCGTACCCTGCGCCACCTCGCCATCATGGTGGTGGCGCTGGCCGGGTACGGTGCCAGCTTCGAGTGGCTGGGCTTTCCGCTGGCCACCACCCTGCTCACCTTTGTGCTGGGGCGCCTGTTTGGCGCCTCTGCCAAAGCCGCCCTGCTCTCCGGCGTCGTCGGCGGTCTGGTGCTCTATCTCGCCTTCGACCGGCTGCTGGATGTCACCCTGCCCCTCGGCGTCTGGTTCTCTTAAGGAGTCAATATGGATACCTGGATGTACCTCTCCCAGGGCTTTGCGGTGGCACTCACCCCGGAAAATCTGGTGATTGCCCTCATCGGCTGCTTTGTCGGCACCGTGGTCGGCCTGCTGCCGGGCCTTGGCCCCATCAACGGGGTCGCCATCCTGTTGCCGCTGGCTTTTGCCCTGAAACTGCCCCCCGAATCGGCGCTTATTCTGCTCGCCACCGTCTATATCGGTTGCGAGTATGGCGGGCGGATCTCCTCGATCCTGCTCAACGTGCCGGGGGATGCTGCCGCCATCATGACCGCGCTGGATGGCTACCCCATGGCCCAGCAGGGCAAGGCGGGAGTGGCCCTCTCCATCTCGGCGGTCAGCTCCTTTGTCGGCTCCATGCTCGCCATCGGGGGGATCATCCTGTTCGCCCCGGCGCTGGCGCGCTGGTCCCTCGCCTTCGGCCCGGCGGAGTATTTCGCCCTGATGGTGTTCGCCATCGCCTGCCTTGGCAGCATGATGAGCCAGAACCCGCTCAAGTCCTTTATGGCGGCGCTGATTGGGCTGGGGCTCGCCACCGTCGGGGTGGATGCCAACACTGGCGTCTATCGCTTTACCTTCGACAGCGTTCACCTCTCGGACGGGGTGCAGTTTATCGTGGTGGTGATCGGCCTCTTCTCGGTGAGCGAGATCCTGCTGATGCTGGAGCACACCAGTGGCGGCGGCAAGCTGGTGCGCACCACCGGGCGGATGCTGTTCAACTTCAAGGAGCTAGTCCATTGCACCGGCACCATGTTGCGCTCCTCCACCATCGGCTTCTTCGTCGGCATTCTGCCCGGCGCAGGCGCCACCATCGCCAGTGCCATCACCTACATGACCGAGAAGCGACTGGCGGGGCCCAATGCCAAATTCGGCGAAGGGGACATTCGCGGCGTGGCCGCACCGGAGGCGGCCAACAACGCATCAGCCTGTGGCTCCTTTATCCCCATGCTGACCTTGGGGGTGCCGGGGTCGGGCACCACGGCGGTGATGATGGGGGCACTGACCCTCTACAACATCACCCCCGGCCCCACCATGTTCACCGAACAGCCCGATGTGGTGTGGGGACTGATCGCCGCCCTCTTGCTGGCCAACGTCATGCTGCTGGTGATGAACATCCCCATGGTGGGGCTCTTTACCCGCATGCTCTCCATCCCGCTCTGGTTTTTGGTGCCCGCCATCGCCAGCGTCTCAGCGGTGGGAGTCTATGCGGTGCACAGCACCACCTTCGATCTGCTGCTGATGGTGGCCCTCGGGGTCTTTGGCTACCTGCTGCGCAAGATGCACTTCCCCATGTCACCGCTCATTCTGGGCTTCGTGCTGGGAGAAATGCTGGAGCAGAACCTGCGCCGCGCCCTCTCCATCAGCAATGGCGACACCGCCATCCTGTGGAGCAGCGGCATCAGCCAGACCCTGCTGGTACTGGCCATTGCAGTGATCACCCTGCCCCCGCTGGTACGCCTGCTGCGCCGCCGCAAAGCGGATCCGCTGATCCCGGACGCCCGCCCGGAGCAGGGAGCCTGATCCGATAAGACAGAGATGACGGGCCTATTGATAAACAAGGGCGAGATCTGAACGATCTCGCCCTTTTTAACAGACCGCATCCATCTGTCACTAACGGTATAAAAACACCCAATATATCAACGCTAATCGCCCCGCGTTCTCTGACACTTCAAGAGCCTCAAACTGACGTCATTCAGCAGGTCTTATGAGCAAGCCGCTACGTGACAAGGAAATATTCAGACTGGCCGCTGTATCCCTTGTTCTCGATCTGTATTCCCCACCGAGTCAGGGGGTGGCAAGCCTGATAGTGAGCTTGAGCTGGCAATTAAACGCCGGAGGCTCTACCGGACGACACCTGTTTGGATCAAATGTGGATTCGGAGGAAAAATAAAAAGGCCACTATTTCTAGTGGCCTTTCGTAACTCTTTGATTTTAATGGTGCCCGAGGCCGGAATCGAACCGGCACGACGCGAACGTCGAGGGATTTTAAATCCCTTGTGTCTACCGATTTCACCACTCGGGCACCGCAATCGGTATCAAGCTCGCGTGGCGGGCTTGTCAATATGGAGGCACGTTCCGGAATCGAACCGGACTAAACGGATTTGCAATCCGCTGCATAACCGCTTTGCTAACGCGCCATGCAAAAGAGAGTTGGCTCTCTATTGTCTGAATTTGGAGCGGGAAACGAGACTCGAACTCGCGACCCCGACCTTGGCAAGGTCGTGCTCTACCAACTGAGCTATTCCCGCATTGGTCTGGCTGACTGCCTGACCACGAGGACGCATTCTAGCGATGTTCCTCGTCCAGTCAACCAGAAATATTTAATTACCTGATCGTTCGGGCATTTTTTGCCCTTTTTGAACAGTTTTAGCGCCTTTGGCCGTTTCCTGCCTCAAATAAGAGTAAACCTCACCTTGCGGCACAGGTGACTCACAGGTTGGCGTGGTGAGTCAAATCGCCCCAGGCCGCCTTCATGTACTGGAACATCGACCAGAAGGTGAGCACGGTGGCGACATAGAGCATCACATAGGCGAGCCACACCATCCAGACGTTGTATTGCCAAATCAGACCAGTGAGCGACACCATCTGGATCATGGTCTTCCACTTGCCAATCCAGCTGACCGCCACCGAGGAGCGTTTGCCGAGCTCGGCCATCCATTCGCGCAGGGCGGAGATGATGATCTCGCGGCCAATCATGGTCATGGCGGGAATGGTGACCCAGATGGTGTTGTAGTGTTCGACGATAACCACCAGTGCTGCGGCAACCATGATCTTGTCGGCAACCGGGTCAAGGAAGGCGCCAAAGGCGGTGGACTGATTGAGCTTGCGAGCCAGATAGCCATCAAACCAGTCGGTAGCAGCGGCCAGAATAAAGATGATGGCGGCAGCCAGATAGGACCATTGATAAGGCAGATAGAACAGGATGACGAAGACGGGAATGAGCAAAATCCGGAAAAACGTCAACAGGTTAGGTATGTTTGTCATTATTTTCAGCCACTTCTTGTACGTCGCTACATAGTGCGCCAAAGCCGATTTGCGATGCAACCGCACTGGCGCCCGTCTTGGTCTTTTTAATCCATCAATCTTCTCAAAATGCGAGGGCCATTATGGCATTTACGGCCCCCCCGCGTCACGGCTCTTGTGCATCAAGGAGTTAGCGATTTTGCCATGCCGCTAACCCTGCTCAGGCGCTGTGCAAGCCATCGTGGATGGTCTGGGCCAGCTCCTGACTGATGCCGGGTACCTTGGCCAGTTCATCCACGCTCGCCTTTTTGACCTCCTGCAGGCCGCCCAGATATTTGAGCAGCGCCTGTCGCCGCTTTGGCCCCACCCCCGGAATATCCTCCAGACTGCTGCTGGTGCGGGCCTTGGCCCGTCTGGCACGGTGGCCGGTAATGGCAAAACGGTGGGATTCATCGCGAATATGCTGAATCAGGTGCAAAGCGGGCATATCTGCCGGCAAATGCAACTCTTCGTGACTCTCCCCCATGATGAGCGTTTCCAACCCTGCCTTGCGAGTCACCCCCTTGGCAATCCCCACCAGCAGCGGATATTTGCCGCCGAGGAACTCCAGCTGACGGGCCAGGATCTCTTCGGCGCGGCGCAACTGGCCGAGGCCACCGTCGATAAACAGCACGTCCGGCACCTTGTCCGGCTCCTGCTGCTTGCCAAAGCGGCGCTCCAGCGCCTGCTCCATCGCTGCGTAGTCATCACCGCCGGTGATACCGTCGATATTAAAACGACGATATTCCGATGAGAGCGGCCCCTCCCGGTTGAACACCACGCAAGAAGCCACCGTGCGCTCCCCCATGGTGTGGGAAATATCAAAACACTCCATGCGGGCGATGGGGCGCTCCAGCTCCAGCAGCTCTTCCAGCTGATCGTAGCGAGCAGTAATGGTGCTCTTGTGAGCCAGCCGCGATCGCAGCGCCGTCTCGGCGTTGATGGAGGCGAGCTTGATAAAACGGGCCCGTTCGGCGCGGGTACGACTCACCACTCGCACCTTGTAGCCTGCTGTCTGGCTCAGGGTCTCGGCGATGACGCTTTCATCTTCGAGAGCCACATCGAGCAGCACCTCGCTCGGGATCTGCCGCCCCCCCTGCCCCGACAGATAGAACTGCAGCAGGAAGGATTGCACCACCTCGTCGAGCTGGGTATCGGCCGGCACTTTCGGGAAGTAGCTGCGCGAGCCCAGCACCTTGCCCTGACGAATAAAGAGCACGTGGATGCAAGCAGCACCTTGCTGGAAGGCGACCCCCACCACATCCAGCTCGTCCAGCACGTTGCCACTCACCGACTGCTGTTCGGTGACCCGCCGCAGCGCCAGGATCTGATCCCGATAGCGGGCTGCCTCTTCAAAGCGCAGATCGCCGCTGGCAGACTCCATCTTGCCCACCAGCTCGCCAATCACCTGCTGGTTCTTGCCTGCCAGAAACAGCTTGGCCAGCTCCACCTGCTGGGCATATTCGGCCTCGCTCACCAACCCGGGTACGCAAGGGCCGGCGCAACGCTTGAGCTGATAGAGCAGACAGGGACGGGTGCGGTTGGCATAGACCGCATCCTCGCACTGACGCACCGGAAAAATTTTCTGCATCAGATGCAAACTCTCGCGCACCGCGCCGCCGGAAGGGTACGGGCCGAAGTACTCCCCCTTCACCTTGCGGGCACCGCGATGGACGCCGATGCGTGGATGCTGGTGCGCGGTGATGATGATCCAGGGGTAGGATTTGTCGTCCCTCAGCAGCACGTTATAACGGGGCTGGTACTGCTTGATCAGGTTGTGCTCGAGGATCAGCGCCTCGGTCTCGGTGTGGGTGACGGTGACCTGGATATCGGCGATCTGGCGCACCAGGGTGCGGGTCTTGATGCTGTCGACGTTGGTGCGAAAGTAGGAGGCGAGCCGCTTTTTCAGATCCTTGGCCTTGCCCACATAGATCACGGTGCCACCGCTGTCATACATGCGGTAAACGCCGCTCTGATGAGTGACGGCGCTCAGAAACGCCTTGCTGTCGAAGAGAGGTTCGGAAGAGAGGGTCATCAGCTACTCGGCTCACACAAAGGCAAAAATTGACGGGCAGAGCATACTGCCCTCGCCGCCTGAAAAGCAAAAGGGCAGAAAAGCAAAAAGGCGGCACGCGCCGCCTTTGTGACCACACGCCAGCCGATTAGAGGGTATCGGCATCCAGCATGCCATAGCGAATGGCCAGATGGGTCAGTTCCACGTCACCGTTGATCCCCAGCTTGCTGAACAGACGATAGCGGTAGCTGTTGACCGTCTTCGGGCTCAGGTTGAGCTGCTCGGAGATATCAGTCACCTTCTGCCCCTTGGTGATCATCATCATGATCTGCAGCTCGCGCTCGGAAAGGGACTTGAAGGGATTCTCGTCAGCGGAGGCAAATTGGCTGAGGGCCATCTGCTGGGCAATCTCCGGGGAGATGTAGCGCTGACCGGAGTGCACCAGCCGGATCGCCTGGATCATCTCGTCGGGAGCAGCCCCCTTGGTCAGGTAACCGGCGGCGCCAGCCTGCATCACCTTGGTGGGGAACGGATTTTCTGAATGAATGGTCAGCACTATGATGCGCACATCGGGGCGGATCCGCAGAATTTTGCGGGTCGCTTCCAGACCACCAATACCCGGCATGTTCATGTCCATCAGGATCACGTCCGGATGGTGTTGGCGACAGAACGTAACTGCGGTCTCGCCGCTCTGTGCCTCGCCCACCACCTTGATCCCGCGCACATCTTCAAGAATGCGTCTTATCCCTGTACGCACCAGCTCATGATCATCGACCAGGAATACATTTATCACCCAAACACCCCGTTTTATCTCGTTTTAGCCGCCCGGTTAGGGTTAACAGGGCGTCTTGCATCATAACCAAACTCGTCGCTTTGGCAAACCATGCACGCCAAAAGTTTGAGAAAACCCATGTTTAGCGTTTAAAATCAAATAATTATATAAATTTTCAAAACAAAAAACGGTGCCTTGCGACACCGTTTTCATGACGTTAGTGCTGTGGCCATCACTTGGCCAAAAAGGTGCGCACCTTCTCCAGATCGGCCTGGGTATCCACCCCGACCGGCGGCGCTTCAAGGGCCTGGGCGACGTGGATCTTCTCCCCGTACCAGAGCACCCGCAGCTGCTCCAGCGCCTCGACCTGCTCCAGCACGCTCGGTGCCCAGTCTACATAACGCTGGATAAAGCCAGCGCGATAGGCATAGATACCGATATGACGCTGGTAATGATCGCCAATCTGCTCGTGGCTGCTGGCAAAGCGATCCCGATCCCACGGGATGCTGGCGCGACTGAAGTAGAGAGCATAGCCATCCTTGTCAGTCACCACCTTGACCGCATTGGGATTGAACGCCTCTTCAGCATCCTTGATCGGCACCGACAAGGTCGCCATCGGCGCCGTGGCGGCGGCCAGATTGTCCGCCACCTGACGAATGATGGCGGGCGGAATAAGCGGCTCATCCCCCTGCACATTGACGATGATGGTATCGGCGGCGAAGCCGTAGTGACGGCACACCTCGGCCAAACGCTCGGTGCCGGACTGGTGATCCGGTGAGGTCATGCACACCTCGACGCCGGTGCTCAGCAGTGCCTGCTGCACCCGCTCGTCATCGGTGGCAACGATCACCCGATCGGCACCTGATTGCAGGGCTTTTTCCACCACATGCTGCACCATGGGCTTGCCATGGATATCCGCCAGCGGCTTGCCCGGCAGACGAGTTGACGCATAGCGGGCAGGAATGACGACGACGAAACTCATGACGGCAGCTCATCGCTGTTGAGTGGACGGGCACGGTTCTCCAGCAGCACCGGGATCCCCTCCTCCAGCGGATAGGCCAGCTTGTCAAAGCGGCAGACCAGCTCATGAACTGCTTTGTTGTAGTGCAGCTTACCCTTGCAGACCGGGCAGGCAATGATGTCGAGCAACTTGATGTCCAAAGCCAAAACGATACTCCTTCAACGATGTCGCGCTGGCAGCTTCATCACGCCAGCGATGGATGTCGAGCAACCAGATATTCCATGCGGGACCGCTATTGGTCCACTTCTCCCCCGCTCAGGCAAGAGAGATTAATCTTGCGCCCTGGTCGCGCCCTTTGCCTTCGCCCCCAGCTTGTGCAGCAGGGCATCCAGCAGGGAGGCGGGCAACTCGGCGCTGACCGGCAGATACCACCAGTTATCGAGGGCAAACGGGCGGCACTTGACCGCATCCTTCTCGGTCATCAGCAGCGGCTTGCTGGCAAAGCGGCCCACCAGCTCATCCCGATCAAAGGGATGATGATCGCCGTAGGCGGCCTGCTGCTCCAGCTGGTAACCGAGCCCTTCCAGGGTGACAAAGAAGCGGGGCGGATGACCGATCCCCGCCAGCGCATCAACCGGCCCCGACAAGGGGGCTACAAGCGGCGCATCGTCGCGCACCCGGCGCGGGGTGTCGGCGACCAGTTGCATGGGGTACTCCCCCTTGCCCGGCTCGCCGCCGTTGCAGATGATGGCGTCCACCCGTTTGAGACGAGTGATCGGCTCGCGCAGCGGCCCCATGGGCAGCAAGCAGGCGTTGCCGAAACGGCGCGCTCCGTCCACCACCACCAGCTCGATGTCGCGGGCCAGCGCGTAGTGCTGCAGACCGTCGTCGGTGATGATGATATCCACCTCACCGCTCTGCTCCAGCAGTCGTACCGCGTCGGCCCGTTTCGGGGCAACCACCACGGGGCAGCCGCAGCGCCGGGCAATCAGCACCGGCTCATCTCCGGCCTGCGCCGTGGTGCTGGTCTCATCCAGCCGATAGGGGTAATGGGGCGCCTTGCCGCCATAACCACGGCTCACCACCCCGGGGCGATAGCCGCGGGCTTGCAACTGCTCCACCAGCCAGACCACCACTGGCGTCTTGCCGTTGCCCCCCACCGAAATATTGCCCACCACAATGACCGGTAAGGAGGAGCGATATCCCTTGCGCCAGCCGTGACGATAGGCGTAGCGGCGGCTGCCGCTGATGATGGCGAACAGCAGGGCAAAGGGGGCCAGCAACCAGCGCCAGCCACTTTTGCGATACCAGAGCCGTTCCAGCATCAGGCCTTGCTTCCCGCGTTGCCAAACTGAATAGCGCGCAGCTGGGCATAGGTGCCGCGCTGCTCCATCAATGCTTCGTGGTTCCCGCGCTCGACGATATGACCTTCGTCGATTACCAGGATCTCGTCTGCCTTCTCGATGGTGGAGAGGCGGTGGGCGATCACCAGCGAGGTACGCGCCTTGCAAAGCTCATCGATAGCCGCCTGAATGTGGCGCTCGGATTCGGTATCGAGGGCCGAAGTGGCCTCATCCAGCAGCAGAACCGGCGCATCGCGCAGCAAAGCCCGCGCAATGGCAACACGCTGGCGCTGACCACCGGAGAGGGATGCACCGTTCTCGCCAACCACAGTGTCATACCCGTTGCTCATCTTGCTGACGAACTCGTCGGCGTGAGCGATACGGGCGGCCTGCACGATCTGGTCGCGGCTGTATTTGTCTTCTGCCGCGTAGGCGATGTTGTTGGCCACCGAGTCGTTGAACAGGTGGACATGCTGAGAGACCAGCGCGTACTGCTTGCGCAGCTCGCTCAACTTGTATTCGCGGATGTTGATGCCATCCAGCAGGATCTCGCCCTGATCGATGTCGTAGAAGCGGGTCAGCAGGCTGGCAATGGTACTCTTGCCAGAGCCGGAACGGCCCACCAGCGCCACCGACTTACCCGCCTCCACCTTGAAGCTGACGTTGTGCAGCGCCGGGGTGTCCTTGGTCGGGTAGGTGAAAGTGACGTTGCGAAACTCGATCTCGCCGCGAGCACGCTCCAGAGTACGGGTGCCGGTATCCTGCTCCGGCTCGCTGTCGAGCAGGCCAAACAGGCTGTGGCAGGCAGTGATGGCGCGCTGAAACTGGTTGTTGACGTCGGTCAGGCTTTTCAGCGGCTTGAGCAGCATCATCATGGAGGTGATCATGACGGTAAACGTACCGGCAGTCAGCTCGCTGCGCACACTGTCGATGGTGGCTACATAGAGGAAGGCAGCCAGCGCGATGGAGGCCACCATCTGCACCACAGGGCTGCCGATGGCATCAGCCGCGACCATCTTCATGGTCTGCTGGCGCATGTTATTGCTGACCTGGAAGAAGCGCTTCTCTTCCACTTTCTGGCCACCAAACATCAGCACCTCTTTGTGCCCTTTGAGCATCTGCTCGGTGGAGGTGGTGATATCCCCTACCGCCTGCTGGATGTGACGGCTGATCTGGCGGAAACGGCGACTGATAAGGCCAATGATGACCCCCACCAGCGGGCCAACCACCAGGAAAATCACCGACAGCTGCCAGGAGTGCCAGAACATCAGGCCGAGCAGACCGACCACGGTCGCCCCTTCCCGCACCAGGGTCACCAGCGTGGTGCTCGCCGCCGAGGAGACTTGACTGGCGTCATAGGTCACCTTGGAGAGCAGGTGGCCGGTATTCTGACGGTCGAAGAAGCTCATCGGCATCGCCACCATGTGATTGAACACCTGCTGTTGCAGGCGCATCACAACGTGGTTGCCGACCCAGGCCATGCAGTAGTTGGAGAGAAAGTTGGCGACACCGCGCAGGGCCACGATGCCGAGGACGAAGAAGGGCATCCATTTCAAAACGGTGCTGTCGTTGCCATTAATGCCCTGATCGATCAGCGGCTTGATGGAGTAGACAAAGGTGGTATCCACGGCGGCGTAGCCCAGCATCCCGATGATGCCACCGACCAGGCCCAGCTTGCGATCACGGACATAACCGAGCAGGCGTTTGAATACTGGCCAGCTCTCTTGTGAGGTTTCTTGTTGCATGAATAGCCGTTAGTAATGGAAATGACGGGCTATTCTAGCCAAAGCGCAGGCTTACACCAAGCGCCGCCACCTATATCGCATTCCTCCACGGCAGAAATGGCGGATTATTGCTCAAACCACACTCGCGGTCGCCACCAGTCGCCACTGCGCCGGTACCAGGGCCCCACATCTCGCTCGGCGGTGACGCTCAAGCCCGTTGCGGTGGGTTCGACCAGCATCGCCCCTTGCTGACCGGTGATCCACTGGCGGGCATCCCGATAGCGGGCCACTACATCGGGACGGGGAAAGCCCCACTGATTCATAAAGCCGGCGCTGTGGATCACCTCCTGCGCCGCTACCGCCGCAACAAACGGGGGCGTGGAGGAGGTGCGACTACCATGATGGGGGCTCACCAGCAAGGTGCTGGCCAACCCCTCCCCCTCCAGCGCCACCAGCCGCTGCTCGGCTTGCCGCTCGATATCTGCGCTCAGCAGCACGCTGCGCTGCCCATCGCTGATACGCACCACGCAGCCATCGTTATTGCGCCCGCCACCGGGGCGCTCGGGCCAGAGCACTGCAAACGAGAGCCCCTGCCAGCGCCACTGTTGCCCACGCTGGCAGAGCGTTGTTCCCTCACTGAAGGGGTAAGAGGAGAACTCGTGGCGCACCGGCATGGCGCTGAGCAGTCGCTTGCGATTGCCGGCATGGTCCCGATCCTTGTGGCTGATGATGAGGCGATCGATGACCCGGATCCCCAGATGGCTCAGCTGGGGCAGGATCACAGCGTCCGCCATGTTGTAGCCTCCGGGATAACGATCGCCGGTGTCATAGAGGATGGCTCGCTCCCCCTTGCTGATCAGCACCGCTAGCCCTTGCCCCACGTCCAGCACCCGCAGTTGCCAGCGGACTGGCGTTGGCCAGAGCGCCAACAACAGCGCACACAGACCCGGTAGCCAGAGCCAGCGTGCCGGGCGCCACTGTGCGGCGAACCAGAGCAGCAACAGCAAGGTGCAGAGTGGCAGCCACCAGGCGGGTAGTGGCCACCACAGTTGCAGTTGATCGGCCAGCCAGTTCAGGATCGTCAGCACCCACCCGAGCCCCAGATCCGCCAGCCAGAACAGGACATAGGCAAGCGAGATGGAAAGCGGCGCAAGCAGCACACCGATCAGGGCCAGCGGGATGATGGCGATACAAAAGAGCGGCACAGCCAACAGGTTGATCACCATGGCAAGGGGCGCTATCCCCTCGAACAACGCCAGTTGCAGCGGCAGCAGACCGAGCAACAGCCAGAGCTGGATCTGCCAGAGCCCCGGCTTGTCGTGGACATATCCCACCAGCAGCAAGATGGCCACCGCCAGAAACGAGAGCCAGAAGCCGGCCGAATAGAGGGCGAAGGGATCCCAGAGGGTCAATACCACAAAGGCCCACAGCCAGATGCGCCAGGCCGGCCACTCTCGCCGGCTCCAGCGCAGCACACTCCACACCAACACCATGATCAGGGCCCGCTCGGTGGCCACCGCAAACCCGGCCAACGCGCTGTAGACGGCGGCAAACAGCAGGGAGGTGATGATGGCGCCGCGCAGACCAAACAGCCTGCCCAGCCACCACCCGAGCACCGCCACCAGCGCGATGTGTTGCCCTGAGATGGCGATGATATGGGTCAGGCCGCTGCCGCGAAACAGCTCCCACTGGGCATCCGTGATACCGCTCTGCTCGCCAAAAGTGAGCGCCGCCAGCAAGGGGGCATGATCAAGTGGGCGCCAACTCTCGGTCGCCGCCCCCAACCAGCGTTCGCGCCAACCCACAGGTGCTTGTTGAATGTCAATCACCCGGCGCAAATTGCCGGTGGCGGTGATCCCTTTGCCCAGCAGCAGACGCCGCCCATCCAGCCCCGCCTCGTTGGCCAGACCGTGAGCCGGTTTCAACGAGGTCACCAGGGTGATCCGGCTGCCCACTGTCATGGCGGGTAATGCCTGATAGGCATTGACCCGGATCAGGGGCTCAGGTGTCACCGGTTGCTCGTCGAGGGAGCTCACCCGCAGCAGCAGCCGGACAAATTTATCCCCCTCGGGCTCTGCACTTTGCAGCTGTGCGGTTATCATGTGGCTCGTCTGATCGCCCAACCGCTCCAGCCAGGCCAGCCGATAGGCAAGATTGGCCTGCATCCAGAGGATGCCGAGCAGGAGAAACAGCCACCGCCAGGCACGACAATATGCAAGGGGGATCAGCAGGGACAGCAACAGGCCCCCCCATGCGAGTGAAGGTAACCATGGCCAGAACAGTGAGGAGCTTGCCCCCAGGGCAAACGACAACAGACGCAGATCCATGGAGCAAGTATTTAGCAAGGTTTCAATATGCCCAAACGACTCATTAAACGCTGGATGCCCGATCAGCAAACCCTGAAAGAACACAAGCACCTGCGGCTGTTCGGCAAACTGCTGCTCGATGCCAACCTCTGGCACCTCAACCGGCGGTCAGCCGCCGGGGCTTTTGCGGTGGGCCTCTTCATGGCCTGGGTGCCGCTCCCCTGCCAGATGCTGCTGGCCGCCGGTGGCGCCATACTGTGTCGGGTCAATCTGCCGCTCTCGGTGGCGCTGGTCTGGCTCTCCAACCCCTTTACCATGCCGCCCCTGCTCTATGGTGCCTATCTGGTGGGGTGCCAGCTGCTGGGACATTCAGCGCAACAGATAGAGATTGAGTTCACCTGGGAGTGGCTGGTCTCGGTGCTGGGCACAGTGGCACCGCCGCTGTTGCTGGGCTCGCTGATCCTTGCCCTGCTCAGTTCTCTTATCGGTTACACCCTGATCCGCACCTTCTGGCGGATCAGCACGGTGCGCCAGTGGCAAAAACGCAAGATGGCACGCCCATGCTGAGTCGCTGGTTTGCCCGTTTCAAGCTCGATCCCGATACTCTGCGCCAGCAGAAGTGGTTTGCCCTGTTTGGTGAGCGACTGCTTGCCCCAGCCCTCTGGCAAGGGGGCACTCGCGCCCTGAGTGGCGCGGTGGCGGCCGGGATCTTCGCCTGCTGGTTCCCCATCCCGATGCACTCACTCATCGCAGTCGGTCTGGCGCTGGCATTCAGCCTCAACCTGCCGCTGGCACTGCTGGCGGTCTGGTTCAACAATCCGCTGACCCTGCCATTCATGTATCTCTACGCCTATCGCACCGGCTGTCTGGTGCTGCACCAGACGCCGGAGCCTTTCCACCTCAGCTGGACCCTCCACTGGCTGGAGCAGGAGGCGGCCACCCTGGTGCCTCCCTTCCTGCTCGGCAGCCTGCTGCTGGCGGTACTCACCGCCCTGAGCGGCGGCGCCCTGACCGCGCTGCTGTTGCAACTGCGCAAACTGTGGCAAGGTGCCCGCCACCACTGAGCCGCCCTTACCCTTGTTTGGCGATCAGCCGTTGGTGTCTAGTCCTGAAATAGGTTTACACATTTTCAACTAGCATTTCTCTACTCAGAACCCCCTATGTACTGCATCGGGGGTTCTGTATTTCAACG